>CBJNAT010000096.1:0-7916 GCA_966434585.1 uncultured Gammaproteobacteria bacterium
GTGCGGCCGGCCGTTCGAACTCTAGCCCCACGGTACAGGCGCCCAGCATGAGTGCGAGCGCCCAGAGCAGTGGGACAACGGGAGCGCGATGAGGCATGCGAGTGCTCATGGACTCGAAACAAAGCTCAACGAGCGGCCGTCGTCGGAGTGCTCGCGAGCTCGGCGTCGTTCGAGCCGAATAGGTGGTGCTGGAACTGCGTGTCCACGGTGACGATCGCACTCAGACCGGACTGCAGCTCACGCGTGATGCGCTCATCCTGCAGTTGCAGACGCACCGGCACGCGTTGCACGACTTTGACCCAGTTGCCTGTCGCGTTCTCGGCAGGTAGCACCGAGAACTCGCTCCCGGTGCCAGGACTGAGGCTAACCACCTTCGCTTCGAACGTGCGCCCTGGCAATGCGTCGATCTCGACCTCCGCTGTCTGCCCTGGACGCATGTGCGCCAACTGCACTTCCTTGAAGTTCGCTTCCACCCACATGTTATCGGTCGAGACGAGCATGAAGACAGGTTGCGATGCGTTGATGTAGCTGCCGACCTGCAGAGATTCGACCTTCGTGACGATGCCGTCCTGAGGCGCCGTAACCGTCGCGTACGAGAGATTCAATCGCGCGTGATCGAGCTGCGCTTGCGCGGCCATGACGGCTGGATGCTTCTCCGGTGCGATGTTCGGATCGCCATCGAGCGCGGCGAGCGCAGCGGCGAGCTGCTGCTCGGCGCTGCTGAACTGCTGTTCCGCACTCTCGCGCGCATGCGCTGCTGCATCGAACTGCGCTTGGGAGGAAATGCCCTTTTGCGCCAGTCGCTGCTGCCGCTCGTACTCGCTACGACGATAGTTCAGTGTGTCGTGAGCCGCTGCGACGTCCGCCTGCCGCTGTCGATACGTCGCTTTCAGCCCGTCGACCTGCAAGCGGGCGTTGCCGAGCTGCGCCTCGGCTTCCGCCACTGCGATGCGATAGGGCGCATCGTCCAACTTGAACAGCAGATCTCCGCGATGCACGACCTGATTCTCGTGCACGCTGAGCTCGACCACACGACCTGCGACGTTGGAGCTGATGTTGACCTGTGCAGCGCGGACACGCGCGTCATCCGTGGACTCGTAGCGCGAACCGAATAGATACATGTAGCCCGCGATCAGCAGCACGATCACAGGACCTGCGATCATGAGCGGCAAGCGTAGCTGTTGGCCGAGCGGGCGCGGCGTCGAGTAGGACTCGTCGGCGTTGGTTGTGGCATCGGCCGCGCTGACAACGGCGTCCTGATCACGAACTGCGGCGTTCATCGCGCAGCTCTCTGAGTCTTGGCGGAGCGTGCAGGAGTGGTGCGAGACTGGGTGCGAGGCTCGTGCCGTTCGCTGCGCTTGCGGGTGGCGCGCGCGTCCGTGGCAGTTCCGGGGTCGCGCTGAGAGACTCTGCCGTTCTGTTGCGACAGGCTCTGCAGCAACTGCCCGTGCACTCGTTCCAGCAAGTCCAACAACATGGCACGCTCATCCGCCTTGATACCCGCGAGCGCCTCGCCTCGCACCTGCGCTCCGAGTTTCGATATTTGCTCGAGCGTGCTCTGCGCCCGCTCGCCTAGATGGAGCTGGCGCGCGCGTCGGTCGGTCGGATGCGGCCGACGCTCGATCCACTTGTCGGCTTCCATGCGATCGAGAATGCGCACGATCGTCATCGGCTCGACACCGCTCAATTCACCCAGTTGCGCCTGGCTGATGCTGGGGTTGCGGCTGAGGTTCGTCAGTACTTTAGCTTCCGTCAGCGAAATGCCGAGATGCTCGGCCTCGATCTGGAAGCGCTTGGTGAAGAGTCGGCTGATGTCGTAGATCAAGAAGCCGAAATTGCGCATGCGGTCGGAAGGGGTGCTCATAAGGTCATATCATAAGATATTATCTCCGAAGATACAGTAGCGAGTTTTATGGAATGAGACGCGCGCACGTGCCACGCCGAACCACGGGCCGTCTTGGTCGCTGGGCGACGCTGCTCAAACGAGAGGGTTTCCAGTACGTGCCGCCAGGCGAAATGGCCCGTAGTCGGCAGCAGCGGTCGAAAGGGTGGTGGGCCCGGCAGGATTCGAACCTGCAACCAAGAGATTATGAGTCTCCTGCACTAACCGTTGTGCTACAGGCCCACGCGAAAGGGAAGAGTCGGCGGCGGGCAATTCTAACCGAGCGCGCCGTCGTGACGAGCCTCTTCGCTCCCATGCTCAGGAACAAAATCTGAGGTTCGCGCTTAGTTGGACTAGGAGTCCCGCCGCGCGAGAGTACTCACCGTGTACGCCGAGCAAAGCCGTTCGCTGTGGATGGAAGTACCGGCGCCGCAGGTACCGTCGCTTGAACAGGATGGGCGCGCGGACGTGCTCGTCATCGGCGCCGGTATTGCCGGACTGTCGTGCGCGTACGAGCTCGTGATGAGCGGTCGACACGTCACAGTCGTCGATCGCGGTGCGCTCGGTGGCGGCATGACGGCGCGCACGAGTGCGCATCTCGCGTACGAACTGGATGACTACTACCAGGAGCTGATCCGCTTACGCGGGCTCGAGGAAGCTCGTGAGTACTACGAGAGCCAGCGCGCAGCGGTCGATCGCATCGAGCACATCTGTCGGCAGGAGCGGATCGGCTGCGACTTTCGTCGCGTAGATGCCTATCTCTGCGCGACCTCGCCCGCGGATCGCTCGACCCTCGAGGCGGAACTCGGCGCCTGTCATCGTCTGGGCTTCACGCAGGTGCAATGGGCAATCTCGCCGCTCGGCGATGGTGATGCGCTGCGCTTTGCGGGCCAGGCGAGGTTTCATCCGCTGCTTTATTTAAACGGCTTGTACCGCGCGATCGTGGAACGCGGCGGCGGCGTCTTCGTGAACTCACCCGTGGTGCAGATCGACGAACATCGCGAGGTCGTGCGTGTGGAGTTCGCGAACGGTCGGCACATTCTTGCAGCCGTCGTCATCGTGGCGAGCAACTCGCCCATCAGCAATACGGTGGCCATCCACACGAAGCAAGCCCCCTATCGCACGTACGTGGTCGCCGCGCCCGTGCCGAAAGGCGTCGTTCCCGATGCGCTCATTTGGGACACAGAAGATCCGTACCACTACGTTCGCCTGCAGCCGCGCGAGCACGACGATTTGCTGATCGTCGGCGGTGAGGATCACAAGACGGGTACTGTCGATGAGGGGGTCGCTCGCGTCGAGCGGCTCTACGAGTGGACGCAACGTCATTGGCGCGGCGTCGGCCGGATCGAATATGCGTGGTCGGGGAAAGTGTACGAGCCTGCGGACATTGCGCCGTATATCGGTCGTGCTCCGGGGCTCGAGCGAGTGTTCCTCGTGACGGGGGACTCCGGCGAGGGACTGACTACAGGGGTTGCGGCGAGCCTCGTGCTGCGGGAGAACGTCATGGGGCGCACAGCGCGCTGGGAACGCGTCTATAGCCCGGATCGCAAGACGCTACGTGCAGCCCGCGCCTATCTCGAAGAGAACCTCGATGTCGCCGCCAACTTCACTGAGCATGTGCACGATACCCAGCAGCTCGACTCTTTGGATGACGTCACGGCCGGCAGCGGCGCCGTCGTGAGCGTCGAAGGGCGAAAGGTGGCCGCGTATCGCGACGCCAACGGCGAGTTGCACTTGCGTTCCGCCACCTGCACGCACGTCGGCTGCATCGTGCATTGGAACAGCTTCGAACATTGCTGGGATTGCCCCTGTCACGGCTCGCAGTTCTCGACCGACGGCGAACCGCTCGCCGGTCCAGCTATGAAGCCGCTGGCGCCCGTAGCGTCGAGGGTGCGGGTTACTACTTAGCGGGGTCGCGATTCAGGCGCTCGAGGGCAACGGCGCCGCTGCCGGCGGCCGTGACTGCGCGCATAATGTGCACGCTCCTACAACTAGAACGGGTGAGGCACTTATGGTTCGCAAATTCCATCGCGCTCCGGCACACGTCGCGTGCGCCTTGCTGCTCGCCTTGAGCGTCAACGCGTTGGCTGACGATGCGGAGATCGATGCGTTGATCGACAAATCTCGTGTGGCGCTAAACGAAGGCAAGCCGAAAGCCGCTGTCGCGGCACTGACGACCGCTATCGAAAAGGCGCCTACTCGCGCGGATCTGTACAGCTTGCGTGCGCGTGCGCAAGACGCGAACAACGACTTCAAGGCTGCCGTCGCGGATGCGACCAAGGCCATCGAGCTGGCGCCCAACGATGCGTATCCGTACATCGAGCGAGCGAAGATCTATGTCGCCATGGAGAAGATGGAGCTGGCGCTCGCCGATGCCAGTAAAGCCATCGAGGTCGCGCCGAACGAGCCGGACGGCTACTACGCGCGCTCCGACATCTATGCTGATATGGGTAAGGATGTCGAGGCGCGCAAGGATGAGCAGCGGGCCGAGGAAGTCGAGAGCAAGGCGAGTCGTTGACGGGTGGGTCCGTCGTCTTTTCTTGCTCTCTCAGGAAGCGAGGGGGGCGTAGCCCTTTTGTCGAGACGGCATCAAGCTTTTAGTTTGCCGCTTGCGCCGAGCAGTGTGTCGATATCCTCGGCCTCGAGTTCCAGTTCCAGCTTGTCCCCTTCCTCATCCGAGCCGTCGGCTTCGTTTGCTGACGGAACCGCTGGCTGGAGAATGGTATCGAGGTCATCGAACTCGATCGGCTCCGGTACTCCGGTATTCGGATCCATGATTTCTTGTGCAGTCACTTCGAAGGCCAGTTCGTTCGGCGGCATCGGGTGGTCCCTCAACGGCAGGTGCGGGCATGCTGCCGTGCCTCCCCGTGCTTGCCTACGTACGCAGTTCACAGTCCCACCGCAAGATCGCGGCCGCGTGCAGATTCCGACGCTCGAGGTAGGTCATTTGGACGTAATCACAGGCAAGTGAAGGAGGATCCAATGGCGAGCAAGGCCGGTCGTATGTCTTTCGGGCGGTTGCCGTCCTCCGAGCACGGCTCTACGATGAGTCAGTCACACGACCGGGTGGCGGGGCCGGCTAGTGAATAGTGAAGACGACATCAAAACGCGCATCACGCGTTTGCGACAGCCTGTTCCCGAATCGGAGGGCCATGCGTGTCTCGTGGTCATCCACTCCGCGCGGCAGAGCGATCTCGGCCAGCGTTACCTGCTGGAGTCCCCCGTACTGACGATCGGTCGCAGCCGGGACAACGACATTGTCCTGCCGTGCGATTCCGTGTCGCGTCGGCACAGCATGCTCGACCGTCGCGGCGAGGACGTGTTCGTCGTCGATCTCGACTCCACTAACGGAACATACGTCAATGACGACGGCCGGCTGCTGCGCGAGCGCCGATTGCAAGGGGGCGATCTGCTGAAGATCGGCGACACGGTATTCAAGTACCTGTCAGGCAGCGATCTGGAAGCCCAGTATCACGAGGTGATCTATCGAATGGCCGTCACCGACGGTCTGACGAATCTCAGTAATCGCAAACAACTCGATACATGCCTCGCGGAAGAGATCGCGCGAGCCGAGCGGTATGGACGTGAACTGTCGGTGCTCCTCACCGACGTCGATCACTTCAAACGCATCAACGATACCTACGGGCACTTGGTGGGCGATTCCGTGTTGCGCGGCATCGCAGCGGTTCTGCAAGAGCGGCTGCGTCCGACCGATCGCATCGGCCGCTACGGCGGCGAGGAGTTCTGTGCCATCCTGCCGGATACCGCATTGCGCGAGGCGGCGACGGTGGCCGAGCATCTGCGTGCCTGCGTGCAGGCTCGCACACTCACGGCGGACGAGCATCAAGTGCGTGTCACGATTTCGATCGGCGTCGCCGACTGGCACCCCGGTTTGTCGCTCGATGCGCTTTACGGCGCTGCCGATGCCAAGCTTTACGACGCCAAGCGTCAGGGTCGGAATCGAGTCAATTTCTAAACGAGCTAGCTGTTTCCTCCCGTCGAATTGACGCGGCGCAGTTCCCTCTCATACGCAGGCGCCACGTGCTCGCTCAGTGCGAGCCGATATGCCGCCTCAGGCGATTGGCTGAGGGTTCGATAGTGCGTCTCAAACGCTGCCCAGCGATCGCGCTTGCCAAACAATGAGCGCTTCTGCCCAGCCGCTTGATCCAACTGCGGTTCCAGCACGACCGGATCGAAGCCCTCGAACGCGGCATCGAACGCCGCGCGCAACGCAGCCTGCATCGCGAGGTTGTGCGCCCGGATTTCCCGCATCGCTTGCGTGAGCGATGCGACGCAGTCCAGATACGCCGGATTGGATTTGAGGAACAGGTTGTGCATCGCATCCTCCACGTTGGCGGAGAACTTCAGCGGATTGTTGAACTGTCGTGCGATGCGAGTCCGCTGCATGTGAAGCTCATCGGCGAATTGCTTCCGCTCGTTCAGTGCGCCCAGCAGTTCTTCCACGATTGCCCGCAAGGCCAAGCCAAGGTCGCGTGCCAGCTCGGGCGTCGTTACGGTACGGGGCAAGCCGGCAGCTTCGAGGAGGACCGCCAAATCGACGGATTCACTGGCCGCGCCAATAGTCAGCGCTTCGATTGCGCTGGGTGGCTTGTCGGGTGAGCCCTCGGCCGGTGTGGAAACTGGCGTCGGTGGAGGTGTCCGCGCAGACGCTTTGGGTGCGGCTGGGATGCTCGCGGGTGTCGCCGGTGGCGAATCCATCCATGCCGTCGCATCCCCGAGCGTGCCCGCGGTCAGCGAGCGGTGCTGCTCATCCGACATCAGTTGAGTAGCGTCACCGGTGCTAGGGCGCGGCGCCGCGAACAACTCGGTCGCGGCCGCGTCCGGTTGAGTTCGTGCGACTTTCTGCCGTGGTTTCCCCCGCGGCTGCTTTTTGGCGGTTTTCGAGTCAATGGGTGGCCGTGGCACGAGTTCGGGTGGCAGAAAGCTCGTTGCGTCCTCGGTGGGTTTGCGTACAGGTTTGCCAATCAACAACGTGCGTTCATCCTCGCTGTCGGCCGGCCTAGTCCCGACTTCTGTCTCAGCCGTGCCACGTGCGTGAGACACCTGAATTTCGAGCTCATCCAGGAAAATGCGCATGCCGGATTGCAATGGATACAACTCGCCTTTCAAGAGCCGGGTGTCCCTTGAGTCGACGTATGTGCCATTCGTGCTCACGTCTTCGACGAAGTAGCCGTCATCCCGGAAATGAATTCGCGCGTGATGGCCTGAGATGTACCGGTCCGGTATCACCCAGTCGTTGTCCGGGGAGCGACCGATCGAGCCGCCCGAGAATAGGAATTCCTTGCGTGCCGCGGCGGCGGGCGCGTCGCTACCGCCGACGATTTCTAGGACCAATGTCATGACGAATACTCCGACGAAGCGCTGAGTATGCCCCTATCGGCACTGGCGGTAACCCTGCCCGAACGACCGACTCGATTGACATCGTTCGCAAGGTACCATCAGTATGAACCGCTTCTCATGCATGCACGTGAAGCCGGGATTGAGCGCGCCCGGTGCTCTCGCCGCAGAGGTGACGCGTAACGCGCTGTCTGATCCATACCGCCCGACGTAGTCCACGATGGCTCTCCCGCCGCAGGAATCCGAAGCAAGGTCCAGCGCCGTCGATGGCGATAGCTGGAGCGATGTCCGCGAGCTTGCAGCGCTTCTGTCTTCGCTGGGGCAGGATCGAGACATCGATAAACTGCGTGCAACCTGCGCCGAGTTCGCGGAGCGACGCCCGGAGTATCGCGTAGCAGCAGCGCAGTGGCTCGTCCAACGTGTGCAGATGGGCAAGTTGGATGCCTCCGTCTGGAGCGCCATTCGCGATCTATTCGAGCCACGTACCTCGCAATTGCCGGAGGGCGCGCAGACCGCGCCTACCCTCGCTCGGGCCGATGATCGCCCCGACCCGCAGGCGTCTCGCACATTGGTACGCGGCCGCGCGCCAGCGCATTCGCCTTCGCACGGTCCCGTGTTCGACGCCACCGAGGAAGTCCGCGTCGGCTCGGTCCTCAAGAACCGTTTCGTGCTCGTT
>CBJNAT010000097.1:0-7858 GCA_966434585.1 uncultured Gammaproteobacteria bacterium
CGGCGAAGGGTTTACCTGGGCGGATGACGCAGCGATACGGATCGAAGCGGCCGCAGCTCAGCACGCGTGCGGTGTGGAGACAGAGGCCACGCCAAAACACGGGTACGCCCTGTTGGTGCTGCATCACGTGGGCCATTTCGTGGATAAAGGTGTCGCGGCACCGCGGGTGGCCACACGCTACGAGATCCGCGCACGCACCCGGCCAGTAGATGTGGCCATCGGGCGCCATGACCCTGTACGGCAGCTGCAGCAGCATGTACTTGCCGTTCACCACCCGCACCGGGGCGTAGTCGATCCGCTCACCGAAGACGCGGCGTGCCAGCGCGATCTCGATGGCGGTGAGCGGGCGACTCGGACCTGTTCTTCGTCTCATCACGACCCCGGGCTAGAATGCTTGCCCGCCGTTGCCTCTTCCAATCGACCCATGCCTGCACGTCGCCTCAGTGTTCCCGTTCGCATCGGCACCGTCACCGTTGGCGGCACGGCGCCCATCGTCGTGCAATCGATGACCAACACGGACACGGCCGATATCGAGGCGACCGTCGCACAGGTCAAGGCGCTCGCGCGTGCCGGTTCGGAGCTCGTGCGCATCACAGTGAATAGCGACGAAGCCGCTGCCGCGGTTCCGCACATTTACGAGCGGTTGCTGCAGCTGAACGTGCGCGTGCCGCTCGTGGGCGATTTCCACTTCAACGGCCACAAGCTGCTCAAGGCACATCCCGGCTGCGCCCAGGCGCTCGCGAAATACCGCATCAATCCCGGGAATGTCGGCCGCGGCAGCAAACGCGATCCGCAGTTCGCGGAGATGATCGAGGTCGCGTGCCGCCAGGGGAAGCCCGTCCGGATCGGCGTGAACTGGGGCAGCCTCGATCAGGATCTGCTCACGCGCATGATGGATGAGAACTCCAAGTCGGCCCAGCCGCTCGATGCGAACGACGTCATGCGCGAAGCGCTCGTCGTGTCCGCCCTCGAGTCTGCGAAACGCGCCGAAGAACTTGGCCTACCGCACGACCGCATCGTCATCTCCTGCAAGGTGAGCGGCGTGCAGGACCTGATCGCGGTGTACCGCAATCTCGGTGGCCGGTGCGACTACCCGCTCCATCTCGGGCTCACCGAAGCCGGCATGGGCTCGAAGGGCATCGTGGCATCCACTGCCGGGATGGCGGTGCTGCTGCAGGAAGGCATCGGCGACACGATTCGCGTGTCGCTCACGCCCGAACCAGGCGGCGATCGCACTCAGGAAGTGATCGTCGCGCAGGAGATGCTCCAGACGATGGGCCTGCGCTCGTTCACCCCGATGGTGGTGGCGTGTCCCGGATGCGGTCGCACGACCTCCACCTTCTTCCAGCAGCTTGCCCAGGACATCCAGAGCCACATTCGCCACCAAATGCCGGAATGGCGCAAGCACTACGTCGGTGTCGAGGATATGACGGTCGCCGTCATGGGTTGCGTGGTCAACGGACCGGGCGAAAGCAAGCACGCCAACATCGGCATCAGCCTGCCCGGCACGGGCGAGCGTCCGGTCGCGCCCGTTTATATCGATGGCGAGAAGGGTCCCACACTCAAAGGCGACGACATCGCTGCCGAATTCCAAGCACTGGTCGACCAATACGTCGAGCGCACGTACGCGCGGAGGCAGATCGCATGAGCGACTTACGCGATCAGCACTGCAAACCTTGCGATGGCGGCATTGCCCCGCACTCCGACGATGCCGCACGAGCGCTCATGAAACAGCTGCACGGCGACTGGCGTCTGGATGCGCAAGACAAGAGCATCCGCCGCGAGTTCAAGTTCAAGAACTTCTACCGCACGATGAGCTTCGTGAACGCGGTGGCGCACATCGCCAACATCGAGGGCCATCACCCCGACTTAGGGGTCGGCTACAACTACTGCCGGATGAAGTTCACGACGCACGCCATCGGTGGGCTTTCCGATAACGATTTCATTTGTGCGGCGAAGGTGGACGCATTGCCACTCGATTAGGGTTGCGCTCAGGCCTGCGATGTTCATCGAGAGCGTCCCCTCTCCCGGTTCCGGGAGAGGGACAGGGCGAGGGCGACCCGAGAACGGCGGGCGCTTCAAAAGTCGAACAGAATTCCCAGCGTGGCGCTGTCCACTTCCGTCTCGTTGAGAAACGCATCCTCTCCGAACTCGAAGTAGTGCTGGTACTCCAGGCGTGCCGTCCATCTCGTTGCAAACCTGTACTCCACGCCCGCACCCAGAGCCCCGTTGTCAGATGAGTACTTAGCTCCTTCGAACTGGCTCGTAGAAGCGCTGCCCGACACTCGAATCCACTGATCGACGTCGGAGTCGGCGAAGAAATATCCGCCCTTGCCGAACAAGGCCCAGTGCGAGTTGATGGGCCAGGTGCCCAGCAGCGCAATCTGCACGCCGGTCGTTTCGATTTCAGCGCTCTGGCGCAGGGTGCCCACTGACCCGAACGGAAAACCGAAGATCGGAAACGTGGCTTCCTTACGTACCGTGCCCAGATCGATGTAGGACAACTCGGCCGCGACGTATGAGCTCACGCGATACCCGAGGGTTGCGACGAAGCTGGTGTCGACGTGGTGAAACTCGACATCCGAACCGCCAGGCAGGAAGACTGGAAAAGGCGCAGCGCTGATGCTAGTGAAGCCTGCAGGAACTGCCCCGAAAGCTGGATTGAGCGCTGGAGTCCCGGTAAAGGGTCCGGGAAGAACGAGGACGGGCAGATCGGCTGCAAGAAACTCATCCTTCCCGATATCGAGGTCCGCTTGCCCGACATTCACCCCGAAGTAGAAGCCGGAATCCGCTGAATGCGCGGCGCCGGCCAGACAGGCGCAGAGAGCAACGGCACCCATCAATCCTTTGCAATCCATAGAGGTCCCCTGTTTTTCTTAATTCCCACGGCGCGAGTCGTTCGCGCTGTCGATCATTGTGCCTTGATGGTAGCAGCGATGTCTTCTATCTCCAGTTCGGAACTCACCGGATGCGCGAACCGCGCGCGTGCGAACTGGATTCGCTGCGGCGGAGGTTGTGTGAAGTCCGCGTGTTCCTCGCAGATCTGCAGCCGCCGCAGCAACCCCTGCCGATTAGCGATCTGAATGGCAAGCCCCGGGCGCGCGTTCAACTCCAGTACCAGCGGCCCGAGATCACGGTCGAGGACGATGTCCACACCGATGTACCCCATACCCGTGAGTTCGTAACACCGCGCGGCAATGTCGAGAATGACATCCCAGTTCGGGACTTCGATGCCGTCGATGTCGTTGCCAGTGTCGGGGTGTTGAGAGATCGGTGCGCTGCCTTGCACCCCGCCGAGAGTCACACCCGTTGCGATGTCGATGCCTGCGCCGACGGCGCCTTGATGCAAGTTCGCCTTGCCGTGCGAAACGCGGGTGGGCAGTCGCACCATGGCCATGATCGGAAAGCCGCGGAACACGATGATGCGGATGTCCGGCACACCCTCGAAGGCGATGCGTTCGAACAATGGCGAAAAGCGGACCATGTATTCGATGATGACGGCGTCTTGCACGCCACCGAGGCTGAACTGGCCATTGATCGCGTTCGAGAGATGATGCTGCAGCGAGTCTTCCGCCAGCAGCGTGCCGCTGACCGTGCGGTATTGCCCCCCGCTACGCCCTGCGACGACGACGATGCCATCGCCGGCGCTCCCATGAGCAGGTTTCAACACGAACTGCGGTCTGTTCTTCACGATCTCGCCTAGGCGGCGGATGTCGTGCTCCGTCTCGATGACACCGTACAGCTCCGGGACGGCAATGCCCGCCTGCAGCGCCAGGCGTTTGGTCTGCAACTTGTCATCGACCAGGGGATAAAGATGGCGGGGGTTACAGCGCAAGATGTAGTCGCCATTGCGGCGGTTGAGCCCGAGGACGCCAGCCTCTTTGAGCGCTCGATAACGATTGAACACGCCAGCAACTCGCTACGACGTAGTTTTCGACGGCACGAACGCCCGGAAGCGGCGCAGCTCGAGCAATCGATAACCGGTGTACCGGCCGATGAGTAGGATGGCCGCCAGCACGATCAGCAGCAGCTCCGGGAAGACGAAGATGAGGTGCGAGAGCCAGACAATCTCCATGACGAGATACGTGATCGCGGCCACGATCAGGCTGCCGATACCTTCCTGAATCGCCTCCGAGGCGCCGCGCTCCTCCCATACGATCGACATGCGTTCGATGGTCATCGAGATGATGACCATCGGGAACAGCGCGATCGACAACGCGGGTTGCAGGTCGAGCTTCTGGCTGACCACGCTGATGCCGGCCATCAGGATGACGACCACCGTCAACACGCAGCTGAGACGCGGCACCAGCAGCAACCGCAGGCGCTCGAGGTAGAAGCGAATCAGCAGACCGAGCGAGACGATGAAGGCGAAGAGCACCAGGCCCCAAAACAGCCGCGTCTCGCGAAACGCCAGCGCCACCAGAACAGGCATGAACGTGCCGAACGTCTTCACGCCCACGAAGTTGCGTAACAGCACGATGACGAGCGCGCCGATCGGCACGAGGAGCAGAACGCTATAGACCGATTGCGTGGCGATCGGCAGTGAGAAGAGCGAGAAGTCCACTGCGTGCGAACCCAACTGCTCGGAGCGGCGTTCGACGACGAGCATCGAGTCGAGCAGGTTCTGCTGCACGGCCACTTTGAAGGATGCGTTGGATCCGCCTTCGACGTCGGCAATGGACATATCGCCGCGCCACCAGATCAAGAAGTCCTCTGGCAGACCGCGCTCCAAGGTCACGGGATTGAAGTACGACCACTGCACGCCATCGTGTACTTCCAGCAAGGGCATGGGCTGCACGGCGCCGTTCTGCTTCCGCAAGAGCACGCCATGGGCGACGCGCGCTGGAATGTGGGCGGCGGCCAACACCACCGTTGCCAGCTGCGCGCGTTGTTGCGCCGTCGCGCCGCGTGGCAGGAACAGTGCGATGTACGAGTCGTTCTCGCCGCGCTGAATACGCTTCAACAATTGCGTGGTGAAACTGGTGACGTCGGCCGATTGGCGGCGGACTTCGGCCAGCAATCCTTCCATGGCTACCTTCGATGACTCATCGAGCGTCGGCTCTGCCGGAAACGGCGGCGTCGTGTCCTCGACCAGACGGGTGGGATCTTTCAAGACCGTCGCGCGGTAGAACACCGTCTGCGTTCCCTGGGCTTCACGAATGGCCCACACCGCCTCGCGGCCGCCCGCGGAGTGCTGGGTACTCACGCCGAAACCGCGCGATACGAAATTCTCATCCAGCACGGTGTAACCCGGCGTCAGCGTCGGCAGACGCAGCGTCGCTTTGACGGGCGAAGGACCGGCGTCGAACGTCACCGCCGCTTCGACGTTCCAGACCTGGGTCTCACTGTTCGGCTGCAACGGGAAATGCAGCACGCGCCACTTGAAGAGAAAGATCGCGACACCGATGACCGTGAGCGCAAGGGCGAGCAAATAGAGATGGCGGTTCGCGCTCATCGCCAACTCTCGGGATGCAAACGGATGATGCTCAAGCGTTCAACTCGCACGTCGAACAACCTCGGGCATGTGCCCACCGATGCCAAGCGCACGTTCGATCAAAAGCCGTTTGGCGAGCGTGGAACTGTTCACGAGCGCAAATCCCGAGCGACGCAGCACGCCGAGTGCGGGGTTGGTATTGCTGAAGAGAGTATTCAACCCATCCATCAACCCCAGCGCGATCGCGTTCTCGCTCTTGCGCCATCGCTCGTAGCGGCGCAGAGGCCCAACATCGCCAACGGCATCGGGGCCGTGTGCCTCCAACGTCGAGCCAAGCACCTCCACCAGCGCCGCCGCATCGAGCAAACCGAGATTCACACCCTGGCCTGCGAGAGGATGCACCGTGTGCGCGGCATCTCCCACAAGCACGAACGAGGCACGGCAGTACGACCTCGCGTGAATGCGTCGCAACGGAAACTGGGCGCGCGGCGCGGCGAGCGTAACCTCGCCGAGCACCGCATCGGTGGCATCGCTGATTGCCCGCGCGCATTCTGCTTCGGACATCGCAACCAACTTCGAGGCCTGCTCGCACGTCGTCGACCATACGATCGAGCTGCGTCCGTCCACCAGCGGTAGAAACGCCAGAGGGCCGTATGGCAGGAATCGCTGGTAAGCAATGCCGCGATGCGGCTGCTGCGTGCGAATGTGGGTGACCAGCGCAGACTGCTCGTAGGAACGCTGCTCGACCATCAATCCCGCGAGCTCTCGGCTGCGTGAGTTGGCGCCGTCGGCGCCCACGACGAGACCTGCAGCTATGTGTCGGCCGTCCGAGAGCGTAATTCTCGCGCCACCCGCCTCGAACTCGAGCGCACTCACTTCGGCGCGCAGCAACGTGACGCGCTCGCGCATCCCCGCGCTGTCGTACAGCGCCCACTGCAAGCGGCGGTTCTCTACGATATGGCCCAGATTCGGTTGGTTGGTCCCCGATGCGGAGAAACGGAGCGTGGCACGATCGTTCACACGACCTGCCCCATCCCACACGACCATCTCGTCATAGGCGCTCGCACGGAGCGCCGCGGCGTCCGTCCATGCGCCTGCAGCCCTGAGGATGCGTTCAGACGCACGCGACACGGCGGAAACACGCAGGTCGACATCGTCTGCGGGCGGCACGGTGGGCGGGTGTGTTTCGATGAGCGCTACGCGCAGCGATTCGAACGTGCGCTCCCGGCCCAGCAAAGCGGCCAGCGCGGCACCGACGATTCCGCCGCCGATGACCACGATGTCGAAGTCGCGTTTCATGTTCGCCTCGGCTGCAACGGCGCGCCGCGTGACAGGCGTGGCACTCGACCTGCGGCTCCCAACGAGAGCTGCGACAGCGCATGCTTCGCAGTCGGCATGAGATCGAATGCCAGCAGACCGACATCGCGAACGAACGAGAGCGGCCCGAGCGGCAGCGAAAAGGTGCGCACCAAGCCATCGGTGAAGCGAATGATCCCTGCGCGATCTGCCTCGCGCCAGGCGCGATAACGCTCGAGCAGCAAACCATCGCCAGCATCCAGCGAGCCGCCGAACTCCGCGCGCCCGTCCGCGAGCACCTCGGCGAGCGCAGCTGCATCGCGTAACCCGAGATTGAAGCCCTGACCGGCAACGGGATGCATGCTCTGTGCGGCGTTGCCGATGATCGCCAAGCGCGGCGCGATATATGCCTCTGAGCGCGTCAAAGCCAATGGATACCTCGCCCGAGCGCCCAGCCGCAACAAACGTCCGAGCCGAAACCCGAAGGCTTCCTGCAGCGCCGACAAGAACTCGGCATCTGGCAAGGACAACAGCTGCGCGGCGCGCGGGGGATTCACCGCCCACACCACACCGCAACGACCTTCACTGATCGGCAGCATGGCGATCAGCCCGTCCGCCGTGAAACGCTCGTAGGCAACATGCTCGTGGAAGCGCTGGGTGAGGACGTTGGTCGTGATCGCTACTTGCTCGTAGCTCTTCTGGGAACTCGCGATGCCCGCCGCCTCACGCAGTGCCGATTGCGCTCCGTCCGCTGCAACCGCCAGCCGCGCGCGCAGTAGGCGAGATTCCACATCCCGCTGCTCGCACGTGACGTCGCAGCCGCGCTCGACCAGCTGCATTGCAGTAACGCGCGCTGGGGCGATGACTTCGATCCGTTCCTCGGCGAGCCGCCGCCACAACGCCTGCCCGAGCATTCGATTCGTGACCACGTAACCGAGCGCACTGAGTCCTTCCTCCTGTGCACTCAAGCGTGCAAACCCAAACCGGCCGCGATTCGACACGTGGATCTGCTTGATCGGAGTCGCTTCGCGATCGACGAGCGGCCACACACCGAGCGCCTCGAAGGTACGGCGACTGCCGTTCGAGAGCGCCGTCGTCCGCTCATCGAAGCTGGCGTGAGTTTCCTCG
>CBJNAT010000098.1:0-7856 GCA_966434585.1 uncultured Gammaproteobacteria bacterium
TGGCAGGCCGCTCTCGCACGTCCTGTGCTCCGCGCCATTCGTGCATCCTGCACATCAGACGCCCGAGTCGCTGTTTCATACTAGGTGCAATGGGCACCAGCGGCAGGTCTCGGCAACGATGTGACACGCGTTCTTACTGATGTGGAATGAGCATCGCTTCGCAGCAGCGGGGTGTCACTAGGAGGGTCGGGATCATGGCGAGCTTCCTGCCGCGAAAGCGGCGCGGGGTGCCTGGTCTCCGCTTGCTCATCACCATCGGAACGGCGTTCTTCGCAGCGTGGGGCGTTGCTCGAGCCGAAGATGCCAAGCCGCGCACGACGGGATTGCCGAGTGCGGTCGACTGGACCTTCAACCTCAAAGTCGGCTTGGGTGCATTCGGCTTCAACGATTCTTTGTACAGGAATGTGCGGCCGGATCCGTCCGGCGATTTGAGCGACAACTGGTTCGAGGCCTTCGCCAAACCGGCAATCAGTGGCGAATACCCAGTGGACGGCAGCGTCTTCTTCGGTCAGGCGAGCGCAGTCGGCTCACGCACGTTCTCGGCGCCTCCCTCATCGCTGGTGGGCGATGAAGCCTCCGCCTTCGACATTGAGGATCTGTATCTCGGCTGGCGCTCCGGCACGGCGCTCGGTGCGACCGAGGACATGTTCTCCCTGACGCTCGGTCGTGCGCCCTACCAGCTGGGGCACGGCATGATCTTGGCGGACGGCGCAGGCGACGGCGGCAGCCGCGGCGGCTTCTGGAGCGGCGCACGCAAAGCGTGGGAGAAAGCGGGCATCGGCCGCATGAAGCTCGGCCCGAACACCTTCGAGTTCTTCTACCTCGATCGCGAGGAACTGCCCGAGAACGATTCGCACAACAAGGTCTACGGAGCGAACTACGAGTTCACCTACGGCGAGACGTTCACCGTGGGCTTGTCGTACCTGCAGCCGAAGTCGAACTTCGCGCCGCGAGACGAGATGGATGTGTATGACGCCCGTCTCTTTGCCGCCCCGTTGCCCATGGTGCCTGCTCTGTCCGTCGAGCTCGAGTACGTGCACGAGGAGAACGGTAACGACTTCGAAGCGGCCGCTTGGTATGCGCAGGTTGGATATGAGCTGACGACGGTCAACTGGACACCACGTCTGACATATCGGTATGCGTTCTTCGAGGGCGATGACCCCGACACGGAGAAGAGCGAAGCGTTCGACTCCCTCTTTCCCGGCTTCTACGACTGGGGTACCTGGTGGCAGGGCGAGATCGCTGGCGAGTACTTCCTCGCGAACTCGAACCTGATCTCCCACCAACTGCGACTGCACGCCAAACCCACGAAGAAGTTGAGCGGCGGCTTGATGGGCTTCCTGTTCGAGCTCGACCAGCCCTCGACGTTCTCTCCTGGCGTGACCTCCGACAAGGTCGGCTACGAGCTCGATCTCTATCTGGACTGGGCGCACAACGACAACTTCAGCACCAGCATCGTGGTTGCCTATGCCGATCCCGACGATGCGATCCAGCAGACGACCGGCCGCACGAGTCACCTCGAGTACGCGATGGTGTACGTGACTTACAGCTATTGACGCAGGAGAGCTGCGATGGAATTCCTCGAACAGTTCCCGATCGCGATCATCGACGAGGATTTCGACAGCCCGCGTGCTGCGGGACGCGGCATGCGGCAGCTCGCGCAAGCGATCGAAGGCGAGGGCTTTCGTGTTGTGAGCGGTATTGGCTACGCGGATGCGGAGCGGCTGGCGACCGTCTTCAACAACGAATCGTGCTGGATCGTCTCGGTCGATGGCGCGGAGGAAAGCGCCACGATGTGGGAGCGGCTCGAAAGCGTCCTCATCGCCAAGCGCGCGCGCAACGATCGCCTGCCCATCTTCTTGTTCGGCGATGAACGCACAGCCGAAAAGGTGCCAGCGAAGATCCTGCGGCATACGAACGCCTTCATGCGTCTGTACGAGGACTCGCCCGAGTTTCTCGCGCGCGCAGTCGCGGGATCCGCACGGCGCTACCTCGATCGATTGGCGCCGCCCATGTTCCGCGCTCTGATGGACTACACACACACCGCCAGCTACTCCTGGCACACGCCCGGGCACGGCGGCGGCACGGCGTTCCGTAAGAGCCCTGTCGGTCAGCTGTTCTACGGCTTCTTTGGCGAGAATACGCTGCGCTCGGACATCTCGGTGTCGGTGGGCTCGCTCGGTTCGCTGCTCGATCACACGGGACCCATCGCAGCCGGCGAGCGCAACACCGCGCGCATCTTCGGCACCGATCACACCCTGTTCGTGGTGGGCGGCACTTCCACTGCCAACAAAATCGTCTGGCATGGCACCGTTTCGCGCGGCGATCTCGTGCTCTGCGACCGCAACTGTCACAAGTCGATTCTGCACTCGCTCGTGATGACGGGCGCCATACCCATCTACCTGGTCCCGTCGCGCAATGGGCTCGGCATCATCGGTCCGATCTCACGCGATCAATTCTCGCAAGTGTCCATCAAGGACAAGATCGCGGCGAGCAAACATGCACAAGGCAGCACAGGCAACGTGCGCCTGCTGGTCATGACCAACTCCACCTACGACGGCCTTTGCTACAACGTGGATGCCATCAAGGAATCGCTCGGCGATAGCATCGAGGTGCTGCATTTCGACGAAGCCTGGTACGCGTACGCCAACTTCCACGAGTTCTACGACGGCTTTCACGCGATCTCCTCGCGCCAGCCCACGCGGGCCGCCAAGGCGCTGACGTTCGCGACGCAGTCCACGCACAAGCTGCTCGCGGCGTTGTCGCAGGCATCCATGCTCCACATTCAGAACGCCCGCGAGCGCAGCATCGACATCGCTCGCTTCAACGAGTCCTTCATGATGCACACGTCCACCTCGCCGCAGTACGGCATCATCGCTTCGATCGATGTCGCCGCAGCGATGATGGAGCAACCCGGCGGCAGAGCGCTCGTGCAGGAAACGATCGATGAGGCCCTGGCATTCCGCCGCGCGATGACCGCCACCGGCGAGCAGCTCGGCGGCAAATGGTGGTTCCGGGTGTGGCAGCCCGATGCCATCGCGAAGAATCCGGTCGCCGATCGGGCTGCCTGGGTGCTGAAGCCGGGTGACAAGTGGCACGGCTTCGAAGGGCTTGCCGAAAACCACGTGCTGGTCGATCCGATCAAGGTCACGTTGCTCACACCTGGACTCACCCCCGACGGTCGCTCGGAGTCGTTGGGCATCCCGGCCGCCGTGGTGACCAAGTTCCTGTCATCGCGGCGCATCGAGATCGAGAAGACCGGGCTCTACTCGTTCCTCGTCCTGTTCTCGATGGGCATCACCAAGGGAAAGTGGAGCACGCTCGTGACCGAGCTCATTAACTTCCGGGATCTGTACGAAGCGAATGCACCGCTCGATCGCGCGCTGCCGGCGCTGGCCGAGTCGCATCCGGAGGCTTACGGCAAGCTGGGGCTGCGCGATCTCTGCAGCGCGATGCACGAGGCTTATCAGAAGCACGACTTCGCGCGCGCGCAGAAGGACATGTACACGGCCTTACCGCAAATGGTGCTGCGGCCTGCCGATGCATACGACTGCCTGGTGCGCGGCACGATCGAGCCGGTGGAAATCGATGAGCTGATGGACCGCATCGCAGCGGTGATGGTCGTGCCGTATCCGCCAGGTATCCCCGTCATCATGCCTGGCGAACAGATCACTCAGGGCACGCGCTCGATCCAGGACTACCTGCTGAATGCGCGTGCGTTCGATGAGCTCTTCCCCGGATTCGAGTCGGACATTCACGGCCTGCGCTTCGAAGCGAAGGAGGGGGGCGGCCGCCGCTATCTGCTCGACTGCATCAAGCCCGATGTCGCTGCTGCGGCCGCGAACCCGTCCTGAACGCATTTTCGAGGAGAATCTCATGGCTTCCTCTCCGCAGAAGAAGATGACACTGGTGGGTCTCACGACGATCGTCGCCGTGAACATGATGGGCTCTGGCATCATCATGCTGCCTACGAATCTCGCGCAGATCGGCGCCGTGTCGTTGTTGTCGTGGCTGGTCACTGCCGTCGGGTCCATGGCCATCGCCTACTGTTTCGCGCAGCTGGGCGTGCTATGTCCTCGCTCTGGCGGCATGTCGGCGTACTCGGAAGAAGCTCACGGCAAGTCGAGCTTCTTCATGGCTTCGTTCTTGTATTACCTCTCGCTGGCGATCGGCAACGTCGCCATCGCGATCTCCGCGGTCGGTTATCTCACGCCGTTCTTCCCTTGGCTGGGTACTGGCGCAGTGCCCCTGTTCATCGGCGTCGTGGGCCTCATCTGGTTGACGACGGTCGCAAACTTCGGCGGCCCGAGCGTCACCGGGCGCATTGGCGCGATCACGGTGTGGGGCGTGATCATTCCAGTAGCAGGTCTCTGCATCATCGGGTGGTTCTGGTTCAAGGGCGATACGTTCGCCGCCGCCTGGAACCCTCACGGCACGTCCATCAATGAGGCCATCGTGCAGAGCATCCCGCTGACGTTGTGGGCCTTTCTCGGCATGGAGTCCGCGGCGCAGAACGCAGGCGCCGTCGAGAACCCGAAGCGCACCGTGCCGCTCGCCTGCATGTTCGGAACGCTCGGTGCTGCGGTGATCTATGTGCTGTCGACGGCCGTCATCCAGGGGATCGTGCCCAATGCGCAGCTAGCGGAGTCCTCCGCGCCGTTCGCGACTGTGTACGCGCAGATGTTCAATCCGTTCATCGGCAACGTTGTCATGGTGCTGGCGGTGATCGCGTGTCTGGGATCGCTGCTCGGATGGCAGTTCACGCTCAGCCAGACAGCCAAGTTCACGGCTGAAGAGCGCATGTTCCCGCAGTTCTATGCGCGCATCAGCAACGCGGGTGCGCCCATCGTGGGCATGGTCGTCGCGGGTGTACTGCAAACGGTGCTTGCGATCTCGACGATGTCGCCGAATGCCAGCGAACAGTTCGGCAAGCTCGTCAGCATTGCAGTCGTGACGAATGTGGTGCCGTACATCACTGCGATATCCGCGCTGCTCGTCGTGATGTATGCGGCCGGCAGCAGCCGCCAGACCTACGTGCGCAATGCCGTAGTGATCATCGTCGCCATCGTCTACAGCGTCTATGCCCTATACGCCTCAGGCAAGGACGCGGTGTTCGGCGGCATGCTCGTGATGATGGTTGCCTATCTCCTGTATGGGTTCATCGCCGAGCGATTCGTCGTCAAGCAGCCAGAGAGCGTCGGCGTCCCGCGAGCGACGCTGGAACCGAAGTCACATGCAGCCTGATGCGAGGAGCTCGTCATGCAACGTACGCCATCTTCATCCGGCCCATCTTCATCCGCTCGTGTGCCGGCGCTCGCCTTGGTCGCGATCGCAGCGCTCGTGTCCTCGATCTCGGCGTCAGCTCAGACGCTCGCGCGCATTCGCGAGACCGGGCAGATCAATATCGGCTACACGCCGAATCAGCCGCCCTTTAGCTCCGCGGGCGTGGACGGCAAGCCGCGTGGCTATTCCATCGAGCTGTGTCAACACGTCGCCAGTGCGCTCAAGGGACAATCGGCCGGATTCGAGGTGAACTATGTGTCGGCAGATCCGGCGCAAGGGCTGGCCCTCCTGCAGCAGGGCAAGATTGACATGCTGTGCGGTGCGATAACGGAGACGGTGCGGGCGCGGCAGCAGGTGTCATTCTCGGTGCCGATCTTCTTCACGGGTGTCGGTGCGGCGGTTCGCCGCGACGCGCCGGATGCCTTGCTGCGCGCGCTGGCGGGAAACAAGCCGCACACGGGGCCGACGTGGCGTGCGACGGTCAATCAGGGCCTCGCGAACTACACCTACGCCGTGCGCGCAGGCAGCGAAGCCGAGGAAGTCGTTCGGGAGCGCGCGAAGACGTTAGGGGTGATCGCGAAGATCTTGCCAGTCGACTCCGAGGAGGAAGGTCTCGATCTCGTCAAGCTGCGCAAGGCTCAAGCCTTCTTCGCCGATCGCACGGTGCTGGCGAGCGAGCTCTCGCGTCGTAGCGATGCCAACCAGCTGCTGGTTGCCGACCGGCGCTTCACCATCGCTCCGGTCGGCATTGCATTGCCGCGCGGCGATGAGGACTTCCGTCTTGCCGTCGATCGCGCGCTGAGCGAGCACTATCGCAGCGGCGACTACGTGCGCACGTTCGTGCCGTACTTCGGCGAGCCGAGCGATACCGCGCGGACACTGTTCCAGGCGTACGCACTGCGTTAACGCGCGGACGTGTCATGCGCGGTGTGCCGCGCGGCCTGCATGGGGTTCGCACGGTGGAGGACTTTCCATGTCGTTTCACGGCATCTACAAAGTGCTGGTCGTGGCGGACGAGATCGCGAGCCGCACGCCGATGCGGTTGCACGGGCGCGCGATTCTGGAGTGTCTGCGTACACAGCATCACCTCAACGTGGCGCTCGTCAGCAGTACTGAAGATGCACTGACGGAGATCGAGCGCGATGCGTCAGTGGCCACCGTGCTCGCGGAATGGGGCGATCAGACCGGCCGCATCGACACACGACGCCTCGTACGGCGTATGCGCGACATCGGGCTAGACGCGCCGGTGTTCGTCGTCGTATCGACCCGCAAGGATCTGCCCGCGGTGACGCAGCTGCTGACGGAGCGCGTCGACGGCTTCATCCTCACCGACGCGGACACGCCCGATTTCATCGCGCGTTTCGTCAAGCGGTACTTCGACGACTATCTCAAGTCGCTCGAGACCCCGTTCTTCGGCGCACTCGCGCAATACAGTCATCGCGGCGCGGAAGCCTGGGACTGTCCGGGTCATAGCGGCGGCATGTATTTTCGCAAAAGTCCGATCGGGCGCGCTTTCTTCGAGCACTTCGGCGAGAACGTGTTTCGCTCGGATCTCTGCAACGCGGATGTCGATCTCGGCGACCTGCTCACTCATGAAGGACCTGCCCACAAGGCGGAAGAGGAAGCGGCGCGCATCATGGGCGCCGATCGCACGTACTTCGTGCTGAACGGCACGTCGACGTCCAACAAGGTCGTGCTCACCGCGCTCGTGCGCGAGGGCGACCTCGTGCTCTACGATCGCAACAATCACAAGTCGAACAATCAGGGCGCGCTGCAACTGGCGGGCGGTATTCCGATCTACCTGGAAACCGACCGCAATGCGCAGGGCTTGATCGGCCCGGTCGACTACCACGCATGGGACGAAGAACGCATCCGCGAGAAGATCAGGACGCATCCGCTCGTGAAAGAGCCCGACGCATGGCAGCGTCAACGTCCGTTCCGTGTGCTCGTCATGCAGACGGTCACGTACGACGGCACGATCTACAACCTGCGCAACGTGCTCGACCGCGTCGGCAAGTTGTGCGACTACATTCTGTTCGACGAGGCATGGGGCGCGTACCTCAAGTTCCATCCGCTGTTCCAGAACAACTGCGCCATGAGTCTGGATGTCGGTAAGGACGACCCTGGCATCATCGCGACGCACTCGACGCACAAGCAGTTGTCCGGTTTCTCGCAGGCCTCGCAGATTTGCATCAAGGATCGGCACATCGAAGGTCAGCCGCGCCATTGCGAACACCGGCGGTTCAACGAGTTCTACATGCTGCATGCGAGCACCTCGCCCTTCTACCCGTTGTGGGCGTCGCTCGATGTGGGCGCGCAGATGATGAAGGGGCGCAACGGGTTCCATCTGTGGAACGAGGCGATCCGTACGTCTATCGAGATCCGCAAGCTCGTGCGGCGGCTGGGCAAGCAGTTCGCCGCGAAAGCGCGGACCGAGGCCGAGAAATGGTTTTTCGATCCGTTCGTTCCGGATGAGGTGGACGGCGCCGCCTGGGAAGACATCCCGACCGAGACGCTGCTGAGCGAGAAGCGTTGCTGGGAGATGCGCAAGGGGGATACCTGGCACGGGTACC
>CBJNAT010000099.1:0-7856 GCA_966434585.1 uncultured Gammaproteobacteria bacterium
ATCGGCGATGCGCTCGACCGGGATGATCGCGGCGGTTTTATTCTTTGTCATGGCTCCTGCGCTTAGCGCGCTTCCTTGCTCTACTGGCTGGCTGCTTGATCGGGTGGAGGGCGCCGACAGCCTGGTGCTACAGGATCATCGCATAAAGGATCGGGTCGCAAGCGAGGGCATCCAGCCATTTCTGGACAAACGCCCCGATAACTGCACAACGTCACTTGACACCACTTCAACCATCCTCGAGCCAAGTGACCACTGTTCAAAACGCCACCTCCCACCGCAGCACCGCGCCGTCGCCCGTTGACTGCAGGGGGAAGATGCGTGCCGGGGAACATGCGTGCCGGGTTTCGGTATTTCGGTTGTCGGAACATGCGTGCCTGGCACTCGAGACGAAGGCGCGCATGATCTCGATATTGACGGTGATGGCGCGCTCGCTTTTTAGCACGGAGGACAGCATGGCGACGCCCTGCTCAGTGAAGGCGTAGGGCAGATATTTACGGTGATGTCCGCGACCGCGCTTTAAGGTCACAAATTGTGACCTTAAAGCGGCCCACTCTTGGGCTGTCAGTTGCAGCATGAAATCTTCCGGGAAGCGACGTCTGTTACGCTGAACAGCTTGCAACAGCACTTTGGTCTGCACGTCGTATAACGCTGCCAGATCGCTATCGAGCAGCACCCTATGTCCGCGCAGGATCAGAATCGAATCGGCGATGCGCTCGACCGGGATGATCGCGGCGGTTTTATTCTTTGTCATGGCTTCTGCGCTTAGCGCGCTTCCTTGCTCTACTGGCTGGCTGCTTGATCGGGTCGGAGGCACCGGCAGCCCGGTGCTCGAGGATCATCTCATAGAGGGTCGGGTCGCAAAGGAGGGCATCCAGCCATTTCTGGACAAACGCCCCGCCAACTCCACTACCGTCACCTTGGAAGATGCGTGCCGTGGAAGATGCGCGCGAGCTGCGTGCCGGCACTCGAGACGCTCGAGACGGCACTCGAGATTCCCCAAACGCCGCGAGCGCGACACAAAAGGGCAACAACGTTCCGATCGATTGCCGCCAGCAGCATTGGCATTGCTTGCGCGAATGCCAAGTGTCGCGTCCTGCGGTACGCGGCAGTCGCCAAGCTGGCGGCACATCCGCGTAATGACGCAGGAACGCTTAGCGCGACAAGATGCCACCTTTCAGCGTCTCCGGGCATCCGGTGGTGACGAGTAATCAGAAGCAGCCATCTGTGAAGACCTTGTCGACAGTCAGTGAATGCCGGCCACCCGCCGTTGACGGCTGCAAATTCGAGGCAAGTCAGCGGGTGCTGTCGCGTATCGTCATCGTCACCATTGCGCTCGTGCCGCTGCTCGTCGAGATGCGTGGCACGCCTGTCACACTCCGGCACATCGGCGACTGGCTCGGGTGGCTGGGTGCTGGAATGCTGAGCAGCAGTTTGCTGCTCATGGTCCGCGAACCACTCTTGGTGCGGTGGTTCGGTGGATTGGAACGGATGTACCGATGGCATCATGCATTCGGTATCGGGGCGTGTCTTGCTCTGCTGGCGCATCCAGCGATATTGGCGGCCGCCATGCTGTCCATCAGTACACAGCGTGCCTGGAACCTGCTCTCTCCGACTCGATGGTTTCCATCGAATGCACTGGGCTGGGCTGCGCTATGCCTACTGATCGTCGGCCTAGCGGCGTCGCTGCTGTGGCGCATTCCTTATGCGACGTGGCGGCGCTTGCACTTCCTGCTGAGCTTCGCCGTTCTGCTGGGCATCGCCCATGCGTTTGCCTATCGAGGTGTAACACCCGCTCTCCTGATGATTGCGGTACCCAGCGTTCTGGCGCTCGGCTGGCGCGTGTTGCGTGCAGACCGCGGATTCGGCGCCCACCCTTATGAAGTGAAGTCAATCGCGCGAATCGCAGCCAGAACCACCGAGCTGGTCTTGAGGCCGCTCGCTACACCCATCGCAGTAGTACCCGGGCAATTCGTGCTGGTCGCGTTCTTCAACGGGCCGCGTTATCGAGGATGCGGCGAATTTCATCCATATACCGTCTGCGAAGCACGCAGTGACGGTTCGCTGGTCTTGGCCATCAAAGCGCTCGGAGACTGCACCACCAGAATTCAATCCGTGCAGGCAGGCGTTGCAGCTCGTGTCCAAGGTCCCTACGGGCAATTTCTCGCAGGCACCTCCGCATCACCGTCGTTATGGATAGCCGGCGGCATCGGCATCACGCCCTTCGTGGCGAGACTCAGAGCCGGCGATCTGACGGCGCCGACCGAACTGATCTACACGTATCGCAGCGCAGAGTCAGCAGCCTACGTCCCTGAGCTGCAGGAACACGCAGAGCACCAACCGCTGTTCGAGCTCCGAACGCTTGTCGCGCAGGACGCTCGTCCCGTATTCGCACTGTTCGATGACATGCAGGATCTGAGCTCCCGCGAGGTGTACCTGTGCGGACCGCCATCGTTCATCCGTGCGGTCGTCGAGGAGCTAAAGCGGCGTGGCGTCTCCGATTCGCACATGCACTTCGAAGAGTTCGACTTCCGTGCCGCTGGCCGTCTCAAGGTGTGATCGGGGAAGATGCGTGCCGGGTTTCGCTATTTCGGTTCTCGCCGAGATCGTCCGAAACCGAATAACCGAAACCCGGCACTCGAGATTCCGGAAGAGAGCATGGCGACGCCCTGCCCAGTGAAGCCGTAGCGCAGATATTTACGGTGTTGTCCGCGACCACGCTTTAAGGTCACAAATTGTGACCTCAAAGCGGCCCACTCTTGGGCTGTCAGTTGCAGCATGAAATCTTCGGAGACATCATCAGAACGCCACTTGCCACCGCAACACCGCGCCGTCGCCCGTCGATTCGAGTGCGAAGGTGTCCGCAGCATTGCCACTGAAGAAGCTCTGCGTCATGAACGACGCGATGAAGTTGCCAAGGGCGATGCCGGCCAAAGCATCCGACGGATAGTGCCAACCCGACTCGACGCGAGCCCAACCGGTGCCGAGCGTCATTGCAGCCACTCCGAATCCCGCGACACGACGCACCGTCGAACTCACCTCGATGGCTTCCAGATTGAAGCGTGTCAACCGACCCGCAACGGCCGCGGTCGAACTGTGGCCCGACGGTAGACTCTTGTGATCACGCTCGTTGGGGCGCTCGCGATCCGTAGCCTTCTTCAACGTGCTCGTTGCTGCGAACGTCAGCCCGATCGCCGCGTACTCGATCGCACCACCCTTCGCCTTGTTCAGCAACCACTCTCCGGGTTCATCACCGCTGGGCGTCGCCAGCAGTGTCGCTGTCTGCAGCACGAGGGAGGTTGCGCGCAGGTTGTCACTCCAGTCTTCTGCGTTACCCGTCGAGCCGAACACGGGTTGATGCGAACGCGCCCAGCGCGAGGCGCGGTGGTCCCAATTGTCGATCTGCAGCACCGCAGCACTTGCGAGCGGCACCCACGTCCAGGGATCGGTGACGGCTGCTTTCGCCGCGGTCTGTACCCTCATCCAACCAGGTCGTAGCGTGACCTCGCTTCCCCATTCGCGTTGGGCCGGTACCGTCGTACAGCCAGCGAGCATCACGACGGCGGTCAGAGTGAGCGCTCGACCTCGGAGGATTTCTAGCGCAGCAGTTCCTTTGTTGTTCATCTGAGGTAAGACGTCAGCGGCTGGGTCGATCCATCGCTGCGGGAGAAGGCAGCAGTGTACTAATCTAAACCCTTTCCATCACAGAGCGAACGGCGGTCGCCATCGAGGTCAACCCTGCCGCTCTACCTTTCTCCAGAGAGTCCTCGATGGTGTCGCCATCCACGAAAAACGCCTTCAGAGCGAAGAGCGCGCCCGCGCGATTGCCACTAGCGCAGTGAACCACGATGGGGTGATTCGTGGCTGTGCCGACGATCTCCGAGAAGCGCGTTGCGTTGGCCTTCGTGAAATCGGCTGGACCACGAATCGGCAGCGCGTAGTACCGCAGGCCGAGTGCTTCTGCCGTACGCTGTTCGTCGAAGGGTACTTCGCCAGGCGCGCAGAGATTCAGAATCGTGCGCGCACCCTGGCTTTTAGCCTCCTCGAGATCCTCGCGACTGGGCAAGCCGCAGGCCGTGACTCCCGCCACAGGATGGCAGGTCGCCGGCGCATTCAGAACGATGGGTTTCATGAGAATTCACCTCGTCAGATAAAAAACGCTCGGGCCAGCCATCAACCGCAGTACTCATCGTGCAGTATGCCGATGATCCGCTTCACGACGGGGCTTGCCAGCGAATAGCGAATGATCTGGGCTTCGCGCTCGGTCAGCACGATGCCCGTTTCGCGTAGCACCGCGAGATGCTGCGACAGTGCGGATTGACTCAGATCGACTCGCTCGTTGATTTCACTGACCGACAGCGGGCCTTCCAGCAGATTGCAGACGATCATCAGCCGCTGTTCGTTCGCGAGCGACTTCAACAGCGCAGCCGCCTGGTCGGCATGCGGCTTCATGGCTTTCACCGCGTCCTTCGCGGCGCGGGGTCCGGTCGATCGTGTTTTCACCTGTTTCCTGCTGCTCATGCACGGGATCACTGTGGCTCCAGAGCGGGTCTATACCATATTAGCTTCCGCTAATACTTGAATGATGCGCGCGCCGACTCCAATAGGGGATCACCCTCACCCTATATTAGCTATCACTGATATTAAGCCGGCCACGGCGACACCAAACTGCATCGCGTACAACCGGGAGACCGCCATGTCCATCGACCGCATCGTTCTCGCCTTCGCCGGCACGCTCGTGCTCGCGAGCCTCGCATTGAGCCTGCTCGTGAGCCCCTGGTGGCTGCTGCTCGCGGCCTTCGTCGGCTTGAACTTGTTCCAGGCTGCATTCACCGGCTTTTGCCCGCTCGCGATCATTCTGAAGAAGCTCGGTGTGGCGCCGGGTGCGGCGTTCAATTGACATGCCGACGCGTGTCCGCACCCTCGTCGGTGTCCTCGCAGCGGCGTTCTTGCTGAGCGGCTGCGGCAAACCGCAGCAAGAGCAAAAGCCGGCGCCCACCGCCCCTGCCGTGCAGTCCGTGAAGATCGAGCCGGAGCGCACGCCGCTCGAACGTCAGCTCGACGGCACGATCGAAGCGGTCAATCAGGGCACGGTTGCGGCACAGACGGCGGGTCGAGTCACGGAGATCCTGTACGACGTGAACGACTTCGTGCCGGCCGGCGCCGTGATCGTGAAGTTGCGCGCCACCGAGCAGCGGGCGGGCTTGCTCCAGGCGCAAGCAGCACTGCGGGAGGCGACTGCACGCGAGAGCGAAGCGCAAACGCGTTATCAGCGCGTGGCCGACATGTACGAACGCAAGGTCGTGCCGAAGGCCATGCTCGATGAAGCGACGGCCAATCGCGATTCGGCCGTGGCGCGGCTTGCAGCCGCACGCGCCGCACTCGACAGCGCGCAGGAGGGCGTGTCGTACACCGAGGTGCGTGCGCCTTATGCCGGCATCGTGACCAAGCGCCATGTCGAGGTCGGCGAAACGGTCGCGCCGGGCACGCCGCTGATGAGTGGGCTGTCGTTGCAGTACCTGCGAGTCAGCGTCGACGTGCCGCAATCCGTCGTCGAGCAGATCCGGCGCATTCGCAAAGCTGCCGTCTATGTGGATCACCGCCGTGTCGAGGCGACGAAGCTGACGGTCTTCCCCGAAGCGACGAGCGGCTCGAACACGTTCCGCACGCGTCTCGAGCTGCCCGAGAACGCCACCGACTTGTATCCCGGTATGTTCGTGAAAGTCGGGTTCGTCATCGGTGAAGCCGAGCGGCTGCTCGTGCCGGCGAGCGCGATCGTCCGGCGCAGTGAAGTCACGGCTGTCTACGTGGTCGATGGCCAGGGACGCGCAACTCTCCGTCAAGTCCGCTTGGGTCATCGCTTCGAAGATCGCATCGAAGTGCTTGCCGGGCTCGCAGCCGGCGAACGCGTAGCACTCGACCCCATCGAGGCGGCCAAGCACCTGCGCAGCGCGAGCGCCGCGTCATGACATCCGGTCTCGGCATCAGCGGTCGCATCGCGCAGCGCTTCCTGCGCAATCAGCTCACGCCGCTCATCGCGCTGACCGCGTTCCTGATGGGTCTCTTTGCCGTTGCCATCACGCCGCGCGAGGAAGAACCGCAGATCGATGTCACGTTCGCGAACGTGTTCGTGCCGTTCCCGGGCGCTTCGAGCGAGCAAGTCGAGAATCTGGTCGCGACGCCGATGGAGAAGGTGCTCGCCGAAATCTCCGGCGTCGAACACATCGCGTCCGTGTCGCGTCCCGGCATGGCCGTCTTGAGCGTGCAATTCAAAGTCGGCGAGCCGCGCACCGAAGCCATCGTGCGCCTCTACAACGCCATCTATTCCAATCAGGACTGGCGGCCTGCAAATGCCGGCATCCTGCAGCCGCTCGTGAAACCGAAGGGCATCGATGACGTCCCGATCGTCACGTTGACGTTGTGGTCGCAAGCGCCGAACACGGGTTCCTTCGAACTGGGCCAAGTCGCGCGCTCCATCGAAGCGGAGCTGCAGCGCGTGCCCGGCACCCGCAACGTGTACACGATCGGTGGCCCGCAAAGCGTCGTGTCCGTGGAGCTCGATGCGCAAAGGCTCGCAGGTTTCGGACTGACGGTCGGCGATCTCGCCCGCGCCCTGCAAAGCGCCAATGCCGTCATGCATGCGGGCGCGCTCGTCGGCGCAGATCGGACCACTGCGGTGGATGCAGGCCGCTTCCTCGCGGACCGAGACGATATTGCAAGCCTGGTCGTGGGTGCGCGGGACGGCAGGCCCATTTATTTGCAGGATGTCGCGACCGTCATCGACGGACCCGCGCAACCGAACAGCTACGTCTGGCTCGGCACCGGTCCGGGCGCTGCGAAGCGCGGTCTACCGGACGTGCAGCATGCAGCGGCTGTCACCATCGCCGTGTCGAAGAAGCCCGGCGAGAACGCGATCGACGTTGCAGAACACGTCATACGCCGCGTCGAGCAACTGCGTGGCACACACATCCCCAGCGGCATCGAGGCAACCGTCACGCGCAACTACGGCGTGACGGCCAATGACAAGGCACAGAAGCTGATTCAAAAGCTGCTCTTCGCCACGGCCTCGGTGGTGTTGCTCGTGGTCCTGACCATGGGCCGGCGCGAAGCGCTCGTCGTGGGAGCGGCCGTCATCATCACACTCGCAGCGACGTTGTTCGCCTCGTGGGCGTGGGGCTTCACGATCAATCGGGTCTCGCTGTTCGCGTTGATCTTCTCGATCGGCATTCTCGTGGACGACGCCATCGTCGTCGTCGAGAACATCCATCGGCACCGGCAGCTCGGCGGCGGCTCGCTGGACGAAATCATTCCGCGTGCCGTCGACGAAGTGGGTGGACCCACGATTCTCGCGACACTCACGGTCATCGCAGCGCTCCTGCCGATGGCATTCGTGAGTGGCCTGATGGGCCCGTACATGAGTCCCATCCCGATCAACTCGAGCATGGGGATGATGATCTCGCTGGCGGTTGCACTCATCTTCACGCCCTGGCTGTGTCGGGTGGTGCTGAGCAAACAGTCGCACTCTCATGCGCACTCCACGAACGTGTCCGCGGGCGGCGTGTTCGATCGATTGCTGCGGCCATTCGTGGGCGATGCTCCGGCTCGACAGCGGCGCCATCGACTCTATTGGGCGGTGCTCGGCGCGATCGTTCTCGCAGTGAGTCTCGCGGTCGTGAAGCTCGTCGTGCTGAAGATGCTGCCGTTCGACAACAAATCCGAGTTTCAGGTCGTCGTCAATCTTCCCGAAGGCACGACGCTCGAAACGACCGCTCGCGTGCTCGATGAGCTCGCGCACGAAGTCGAAAAGCTTCCGGAAGTCAGCGACTACCAGGCGTACGCCGGCACAGCCGCACCGATCA
>CBJNAT010000100.1:0-7812 GCA_966434585.1 uncultured Gammaproteobacteria bacterium
CGGTCGATGACATGCAAACCGGAATCGAGATCAGGGGGCTCGTGAAGCAGTTCGGTAATGCGACCGCACTCAGCGGGCTCACTGCGGACATCGCCGCAGGCCAGCTCACCGGTCTCGTAGGTCCGGACGGCGCAGGCAAGACGACCCTCATGCGCATCATGGCCGGGTTGATGGCGCCGTCAGCCGGCAGCGTGATCGTTGCTGGGCATGATGTCGTCGCCGAATCTGAACGCCTTCATTCCTTCATCGGCTACATGCCGCAGCGTTTTGGGTTGTACGAGGACCTCTCCGTCCTCGAGAACCTGCATCTCTATGCGCAGCTCCGCGATGTCGAGCGTGATCGCGCCGCAAGCGTGTTTGAGCAGCTCCTGCGATTCACGGGTCTGGGTCCATTCACGGCTAGGCTCGCGGGCAAACTGTCGGGCGGCATGAAGCAGAAACTCGGTCTGGCCTGTGCGCTGATGGGTACCCCGCGAGTATTGCTGCTCGATGAACCCAGCGTCGGTGTGGATCCCGTGAGCCGCCGTGAGCTCTGGGCCATGGTGAGAGCGCTGTCGAAAGAAGGTATGACCGTCATCTGGTCGACCGCCTATCTCGATGAAGCAGAGCAGTGTGCTGCCGTGCTGCTCATCAACAAAGGCAAGCTGGAGTACGCAGGCCCGCCGCGTGAGCTGACGCAACGCATCTCGGGCCGCAGCGTGCGGATCGTCGGCGTGCGTGAGGATCGTCGGGGACTCCTCACGGACGCCCTCGACCACAAGGAAGTGCGTGACGGCGTCATTCAGGGTGCAACGGTACGTCTCGTGTTCGATACCCCCGCAGTGCCGGCCGCAGTAGCCGAACTCTCACGGGAGCGTGGCGGGCGCATCGAACCGGTTGCACCGCGTTTCGAAGATGCCTTCGTCGATTTACTCGGTGGCGGGCCGGGCGGCCGCTCACCCCTTGCGGAACGGATGCAGCCGGTGGAGTCGCAGACGGACGTGCCGGTGGCTTGCCATCACCTTACGAAGCGCTTCGGCGACTTCGCTGCGACTCACAATGTGAGCTTCGAAGTGCGCAAGGCGGAAGTGTTCGGGCTGCTTGGGCCGAACGGGGCAGGCAAGTCCACCACATTCCGAATGTTGTGCGGTCTGCTCAAGCCGACTTCGGGCGATGCACGGGTCGCGGGTGTCGATATGCGTCGCGCCCCCGGCCAAGCCAAGCTGCGGCTCGGCTACATGGCGCAGAAGTTCTCGCTCTACGGCTTGTTGTCGGTGCAGCAGAACCTCGAGTTCTTCTCAGGTGTATATGGGCTTGCGGGTACACAGCGCCGCGAGCGCATCGAGGAGATGATCGATACGTTCGATCTGGGCGCACACTTGTCCGCTTCGCCCGACACACTGCCCTTGGGCTTCAAGCAGCGGCTCGCGCTCGCGTGCGCCCTGATGCATCGACCCTCGGTGCTGTTTCTCGATGAGCCCACCTCCGGTGTAGATCCGATCACGCGGCGCGAATTCTGGACCCACATCAACGGTCTCGTGCGCAAAGGCGTGACGATCATGGTGACGACGCACTTCATGGACGAAGCGGAGTACTGCGATCGCGTTGCGCTGATGTACCGCTCGAACCTCATCGCGCTCGACTCACCGGATGCGTTGAAAGCGCAAGTCGCGAGTGCCGATCTGCCCGACCCCACCATGGAAGACGCGTTCGTGCAGTTGATCCAGCGAGAGGACGCGCAGCAGGCAGCGGCCGCATGAACGCAAGCGCCGCGCCCGACCGCATCGATCTGCGCCGCATTGCAGCTCTCACGCGCAAGGAGTCGCTGCAAGTCGTGCGCGATCCTGCCGCCATTCTCATCGCTTTCGTGCTGCCGGTGATTTTGCTGCTTCTCTTCGCCTATGCCGTGTCGCTGGATATGCGCAGCGTACCCATCGGTGTTGTGCTCGAGAGCGACTCGGCGAGCGCACGCGACCTCGCCGCAGCGTTCAGCGGCACGCGCTACTTCACCGTGACGCCCGCTCGAGATCGGCGCGAGGTCGAGCGAGATGTCGTCGCGGGCAATCTGCGCGGTTTCGTGGTCATCCCTCAAGACTTCGATCGGCGCATCGCGACGCGCTCGCGAGAGCCGCTCGTGCAAATCATCACCGATGGTGCCCAGCCGAATACCGCAAACTTTGTCGCGGGCTACGCGCAAGGTGTCGTGCAATCGTGGCTGGCTCCTCGACGCGAGCTCGCACAAGCATCTGCTTCGTTCGAGCCGCGGTTCTGGTTCAACCCGGAACTGGAGAGCCGCCGCTTTCTCGTGCCGGGCGCCGTCGCGATCGTGATGACCATGATCGGAACGCTCTTGACCGCGCTCGTCATCTCGCGTGAATGGGAGCGCGGCACCATGGAAGCGATCATGTCGACGCCGGCGCGCGTGCAGGAGATCCTTGCGGCGAAGCTGCTGCCATACTTCGGTCTCGGGCTCGCTGCGACGTTCGCCTGCACCCTGCTCTCGATCACGGTGTTCGATGTTCCGCTGCGAGGCTCATGGTTTGCGCTGCTGACCTTGAGTTGCACGTTCCTGATGCCGGCGCTCGGGCAAGGTCTGCTCATCTCCGCGCTGACACGCAATCAATTCATTGCCGCCCAGGCGGCGCTGCTGTCGGGATTCCTGCCCGCGTTTCTGCTCTCGGGATTTCTGTTTGAGATTGACAGCATGCCGCTGCCGATCCGCGTGCTGACTTACGTCGTGCCGGCCAGCCATTTCGTCGCATCGCTCCAGACAGTGTTCCTCGCGGGCGATGTGTGGTCGCAATTCGTTCCACACATGCTGGCGATGCTCGCCATCGGTGCTGTGTTCTTCGGCATTGCGGGCGCGCGCACGCGCAAGAGCCTCGACTGATGAACACTCCGCTCAAAGCTCAGATCATCAAGGAGCTGCTCAGCTTTCTGCGTGATCCGAAGAGCCGCTTCATGCTGATCGGGCCGCCATTGATACAGCTGTTCATCTTCTCGTTCGCCGCGACCCTCGAGGTCAGCAACATCGATATCGCGGTGTTCAACCAAGACGCTGGCCGCAGCTCGTACGAGTTGCTGACGCAGATCGAGGCCGCCAGTTTCGTTCACGAGATCGAGCCCGTGCACAGCACAGAGCAACTCGCCCGCTTCGTCGCACTGCGTCGCGTCCTCATCGCGATCAACATTCCCGCGGACTTCTCCAGGGCTCTGGCCGCAAGGCAGCCGGTGAGCGTGCAAGTGATCGTCGATGGCCGTAGAGCCAACTCGGGTCAGATTGCGTTGACGTACCTGAACTCGATCATGGCGCAATTCGGTGCCGAGGCAGAGAGGCAGCGCGCTGCAGAACCCGCCGTGCGTCATTGGTTCAACCCTAACCTCATCTTCCAATGGTTCATCGTGCCTGGGCTCGGCGCCATCCTCACCTTGCTCATCGCTTTGTTCGTCACAGGGTTGTCCATTGCCCGCGAGCGCGAGTTGGGCACGTTCGATCAGCTCCTCGTCTCGCCCGCCACCCCGACGGAAATCATCATCGGCAAGATGGTGCCGGGGCTCATTCTCGGCGTCGCACTCGCGGCGGTGATGGGTGCAGCCGGTGTGTGGATCCTGCGCGTGCCCTTCAGTGGTTCGCTGCTGCTCCTCACGGTGTCGCTGCTCGTGTTTCTGCTGTCGGTGGTGGGTATCGGTCTCGTGCTGTCCTCGGTGTGTGAAACCCAGCAGCAAGCCAACCTCGGTGTCTTCGCCATTTCCGTGCCCGTGGTGCTGATTTCGGGTTTCGCAACGCCTGTCGAGAACATGCCGCGGGTGCTCCAGATCCTCGCGGAGGCAAGTCCACTGAAGCACTACCTCGTAATCGTGCACGGCAGGTTTCTGAAAGCGATGCCCGCGGCCGATGTGTTCGCGAACTTGTGGCCGATGTGTGTGATCGCTGCGATCACATTGCCCGCCGCCATCATCATCGTGAAGCGGCGGCTGCACTGATTGGAGCTCATGTATGCGTAAGCGCTCGTTGGTTCTTGTGTGCGGCGTCGCCCTCGCCTGCAATGCCTGCGCGGTCGGTCCCGAATATGCAACGCCGCAGGTGGATGCCGGGCAGGGCTGGTCCGAGCCTGTGAGCACCGATGCGAGCAACCTCTCCGAGTGGTGGTATCGCTTCGAAGATGCAGAGCTCGATCGCCTCGTCGCGCAGGCCCAGGCGGAGAATTTGAGCGCGCGTCAAGCCCTTTCCCGCGTCGCTGAAGCGCGTGCACTACGCGATGTCGTCGGTGGCGCACGTTATCCAGCGGTCGATGAGAAAGCCGCTGTGACTCGACGACGGCAGAGTGAAAACGGTCCGCTGCCCATCGGTGTCATGTCCGGGATCGAGCGCGATCAGACGATTTACGAGACGGGATTCGATGCGCTCTGGGAACTCGACCTGTTCGGCCGCACGCGACGTGCGATGCAGGCGGCGGATGCTCGACTCGATGCGGCGGTTCAGCAGAATCGGGCCACCCAGCTGACCGTTGCAGCCGAAGTGGCCCGCGCATACCTCACGATGCGCGGACTGCAACGTGAGCGGTCTGCATTGCACTCAGGCATCGAGCTCGCGCGCCGGACTCAACAGTTGATTCACCGTCAGTACGAGCTCGGCGATGTGGCACAAGCACAGGTCGCACAGACGGATGCCGAAGTCGCTACCGCCGAAGCACAACTGCCGCTGCTCGACGCGCAGATTCGGATGGCCGCCCTGTCGCTCGGCACGTTGGTCGGTGGTCTGCCGGAATCGGAATTGAAGCTACTCGCGCAACATACCGCCTATCCGGAGCTGGCGAAGCTGCCGGTGGGAGAACGTGCCGACCTGCTGCGGCGACGTCCCGACGTGCTTGCGGCGGAACGGCAACTCGCTGCGGCGACCGCGGATGTCGGCGTTGCAACCGCGGAGCTGTTTCCGCGTCTGACCATCGGAGCCTCGGGATCTTTTCAGGCCTTGGATGCCGGCGAGTTGTTCGAGTCCGCAAGCGAAGCCTGGAGTGTCGCGCCGCTACTCTCGTGGCGACTTTTCGAGGGTGGTCGCATTCGAGCGAACATCCGTGCGAGCGAGGCTCGGACCCAGACGGCCGCACTGGCGTATGAAGAGACGGTTCTCGCGGCACTCTCCGAAGCCGAGCAGTCCCTCTCCAAGTACCACTTCGGCTTGGCGGCCCTCGAACAACAGGCAAAGGCGGTCAGCGCTACACGCCGGAGCTACGAGTTCGCGCAGGTTCGCTACGGTGCCGGCGATATCGCTTTGCTCGAGTTGTTGGATGCCGAACGCGCCTTGCGGCAGGCCGATGCGGCCTATGCACGAACACATCTCGCCACCGAGATCGATCTGGTCGCCTTGTTCAAAGCGTTGGGCGGTGGCTGGCGGGCATCGCCGTCCGGGGCCGCTGTGGCGCAGACCGATGGCCACGCGCACTAAACACGCGCGCTCGGTGCGGGAGGCGCGCTAAAAGAGTGCAGTTGCTAAGCCAGCCCTCGTGTCCTGTGTCGGCAGATCGAGTCTCCCGAGCGCTCGGCGCTTGCGGCACAAAAACTGCATTGCCAGGACACGCTGTCGTGGTGCAAGGTACTCCTGGCCAACGTGACGCTGGCACCCGACAGCCAACCATAAATCAACCGTTTGCTAGCCCGCAGTTCGAAAGGAGCCACGGGGAATGAAACTCATCAGCGCAATCATCAAGCCCTTCAAGCTCGACGACGTCCGAGCTGCTCTGTCGGAGATTGGCGTCTCCGGTATGACAGTGACCGAGGTGAAGGGATTCGGCCGTCAACGCGGTCACACAGAGCTGTATCGCGGCGCCGAGTACGTCGTCGATTTCGTTCCCAAGACCCGTATCGAAGTGGCCGTAAAGGATGCCCTGGTCGATCAGGTCGTCGAAGCCATCATCGGTGCGGCCAAGACGGGCAAGGTCGGCGACGGCAAGATTTTCATCACCGAGCTGGAACGCGTGCTGCGCATCCGCACGGGCGAGACCGACGACCAGGCGCTGTGATCGTCGTCGTATAAGTCGCGACGGTCTCATCGTTCGCACCCGCAGGCGGGGGCTACGCGTGCAGCGATGGTCCCCTGTTTGTTGATACTCCTGCCGCTTATCGATCGCGTCCGCGATCTGCCGCTATTTACACTCAACGGTCGTTCTCGGTTGAGTGCCCGCACATGCCGACCACACGCGCGTTCCGCCTGCACACTTTCGGCGGACCCGAGCAAATGCAGTTCGAGACCCTCGAACTGCCCGGTCCCGCGCCTGGCGAGGTCCGCCTCCGCCATACGGCGATTGGACTCAATTTCATCGATATCTACGAACGCAGCGGCTTGTATCCGATAACGCTGCCGTCCGGGCTCGGCCACGAAGGGGCAGGCGTGGTGGAGGAAGTCGGCCGAGGCGTGCGCGGCTTCAAACCGGGCGATCGGGTGGCATATGCCTCCCCGCGGCGCGGCGCTTATGCCGAGCGACGCAACTTCCCAGCGGCCGAGCTGGTCGCATTACCAGAGAAGATCGCGGATGAAACGGCTGCGGCCATCATGCTGAAAGGGCTCACGGCCGAGATGCTGGTGCGACGTGTGTTTCCGGTGAAACGTCAGCACACGATCCTCGTGCACGCGGCTGCAGGCGGGGTTGGCTTACTCCTTGTCCAGTGGGCTGTGCATCTGGGCGCCGCCGTGATCGCTGTCGTGGGCAGCGAGGACAAAGCACAGCTGGTTCGTGAGCAGGGCGTTCAGCATGTCCTGCTCAGTGGATCGGATTGGACCGAACAGGCTCGCGGCATCGCTGGTGGCAGGGGTGTCGACGTCGTCTATGACGCGGTGGGTAAGGACACCTTCATGGGCTCACTGAGTGCGCTGCGCCCCAGGGGAATGTTGGTGAGCTATGGCAACGCCTCCGGTCCGCCGCCTGCAATCGAGCCGCTCGAGCTCGGTCGGCGAGGCTCGCTCTATCTCACCCGGCCCAGCGTCTTCCAGTACCTCACAACACGAGCCGAGCTCACGCGGGCTGCGGCGGAGATGTTCAATCTCATGGGCGGGGGAGTGCTGAAGGTGCACATTGGGTCGCGCTACCCGCTTGCGGAAGCGGCACAGGCGCACAGGGATCTAGCCGCCCGCAAGACGACTGGCTCGACGGTGCTTGTCCCTCAGTCCGGCTAAACCCGGAGAATGTCGCCGCCGCGCGAGATAGCCAGAGCACCGCTGCGGACGACTTCGAGCACCTCGCCGAAATTCCCGACCTCCGCGACGAAGCGGTTGATTTGCGCCTCGCTGTCGGTGAGCTCGATGGTGAAGCTCTCGACGCTATCGGATAACACCCGAGCATTCGTTCGTTGCACGCACGTGTGCAGGGTCGCGAGCTGGGTGGGGTTAGTCTTGATCTTGATCAGCAGCAACTCGCGCTCGATGTGCTGATCGCTCGTGAGGTCATCGACGTTCACCACGTCCACGAGCTTCAACGATTGATTCACGATCTGGGCGATGACCGCGTCGGTCCCGGTGGTCACGAGCGTCAGGCGCGAGACCGTGGGGTCATCGGTCGGGGCGACGTTGAGCGATTCGATGTTGTAGCCGCGCGTCGAGAACAGCCCTGCGACTCGCGTCAGCGCACCGACTTCGTTCTGCAGCAGCAGCGAAATGATGTGGCGCTTGCCGGTGGTCATCTTTGAGGCTTCCTTCGACGCTCGAGAACGAAATGGACTGATGGCTGACATGCGCGATCGTACGCGTCGGATTTAGTAAATGCCCCGGCGCCAACCGGGTCGGCGCCGCGCGGGTGCGGATCCCAGACGACCGGGCGACCGGCCGCCCCGAGCGCTGCG
>CBJNAT010000101.1:0-7801 GCA_966434585.1 uncultured Gammaproteobacteria bacterium
CTGGTGCCAGGCTTCGAGCGGCTGTTCGATCGCCCTCTCCCTGCTATAGTCCGCCGCCGCGTTCGCAGCCGCATTCCTTAAGTGCCCTGTGACGCAGGTTCCCAGGGATCTAACGCTCCGACTGTATGGCGGCTCGCGTCGGTTCCTCCGCGACGATTCGCCGTAAACCCCGCCAGGCCCGGAAGGGAGCAACGGTAGCGGATGACATCGGGCGCCGGAGGGGTGCTGGCGCGGGCCGTCTCCATTTCGAGCTGGCCGCCGGCAAGAGAGACGAAGGCGGTTGAGATGGCGCACTGACGGCATCATCTTCAGAATTCGCCCACCAACCGTCACGCCTGATCACCCTCGCATGTCCTATCTCGTCCTCGCACGCAAATGGCGGCCGCGCAGCTTCAACGAGCTGAAAGGTCAGGAGCACGTCATGCGTGCGTTGGTGAACGCGCTCGATTCGGGCCGCGTACACCACGCCTTTTTGTTCACGGGTACGCGTGGTGTCGGTAAAACCACCATCGCCCGCATTCTGGCGAAATCGCTCAACTGCGAAATCGGCGTAACGGCCAAACCCTGCGGCCAGTGCAGCGCCTGCCAGGAAATCGACGCGGGCCGTTTCGTCGATCTCATCGAAGTCGATGCCGCTTCACGCACCAAAGTCGATGACACGCGTGAGCTGCTGGACAACGTGCAGTACGCACCCGCGCGCGGCCGGTACAAGGTGTACCTCATCGACGAAGTGCACATGCTCTCGACGCACTCCTTCAACGCCCTGTTGAAGACGCTCGAAGAGCCACCGCCGCACGTGAAGTTTCTGCTCGCGACCAACGATCCGCAGAAGCTGCCCATCACGGTGCTGTCGCGCTGTCTGCAGTTCAACCTGAAGCGGCTGTCGCCTGCGCTCATCGGCCAGCGAATCAGGGAGATCCTTGAAGCGGAACAGATTGCGTTCGAGTCCGACGCCGTGCAACTGCTCGCGCGTGCGGCCGACGGCAGCATGCGCGACGCGTTGAGCTTGCTCGATCAACTGATCGCGTTTGCGGGCGCGCGCGTGACCGTCGCGGATGCGCGAACGATGCTCGGCACGATCGATCGCTCGCAGGTATTTGCGATTCTCCAGGCGCTCGCCACGCGCGACGCGCGGACGGTCGTCGATCTGGTCAGCGTTTTGGATGAGCGAGCACCGGACTACCGCGATGTGCTGGGCGAGCTTGCCCTCATTTTGCAGCGAGTTGCGCTGTTGCAGGCTGTACCCGACTACACGCTGGATGACAGCGAGGATGAAAAGGCCATTCGCGAGCTGGCGACGCACTTGTCATCTGAGGACACACAACTGTTCTATCAAATTGCGCTGATCGGTCGACGCGATCTGGAATTGGCGCCCGACGCGCGCGGTGGGTTCGAGATGGTGTTGTTGCGGATGCTTGCGTTCCACCCGGCAGGTGGCACTCAAGCAAGCGCCGGTCCGATCTCGAAAGCGAATCGTCCGCCTGCAGCCGCCAAGCCAGTGCAGGCGACCCCCGAGCGCAACGCGACGTTGCGTCCTGTCGAACAGCCTAAGGCTGAGCCGAGGACTGAACAGGTCAACACCGACTGGCCCACGATCGTGCGGGCTCTGAATCTACAGGGGCCGGCTACGCAACTTGCGGCGCATTGCGCACTCATCGGCAAGCAGGGCAGTCGAGTGCAACTGGCGTTGGACAACGACGGCGATCAGTTCCATCGTCCGGCGCTGGTGGAGCGGTTGACGCAGGCCCTGTCGACGTACTTCAAAGAGCCGATCACGGTGGAGATCACGGTTGCGCAGAGCGCGGTCGCGACACCTGCGCGCAAGCAGCGAGCGGCAGCCGACGATCGCTTGAAGGCAGCGCAGGCAGCGATCGAAGGCGACCCGAACGTGCAGGCCATGCGCGATATCTTCGATGCGACGGTGCAGCCCGATTCTATCCGCCCGGTCGACACCCATTAGCTTCTCACGCGGAGTCATTCATGAAAGGCAACATCGGCAACTTGATGAAACAGGCGCAGCAGCTGCAGGAGAAAATGCAGCGTGCACAGGAGGAAATCGCGGCGCTCGAGGTGACGGGCGAGGCGGGCGGCGGCATGGCGAAAGTCGTCATGAACGGCCGGCACGAAGTGAAGCGCGTAAGTCTCGATCCAAGCATTGTGTCTGCCGATGACAAAGACATGCTGGAAGACTTGATTGCCGCTGCAGCGAACGATGCCGTGCAGAAGCTGGAGCGCGTCTCGAAGGATCGGATGTCCGGATTGATGGGCGGACTCAACCTGCCGCCCGGCATGAAGCTGCCGTTCTGAGATGTTGTATCCGCAATCCCTGCTGCGGTTGATTGAAGCGTTGCGCTGTTTGCCGGGCGTAGGCCCAAAGTCGGCGCAGCGTATGGCGTTTCAGTTGTTGCAGAAGGACCGGCGCTCAGCGGCTGCCTTGGCCGAGGCGTTGCATCTGGCAATTACGCAGGTCGGTCGCTGCCAGCGCTGTCGGATGTTCGCAGAGTCGGAACTGTGTCCCATTTGTGCATCGCCGTCGCGCGACGCGGGATTGCTTTGCGTGGTGGAGTCGCCGTCCGATGTCGTAGCCGTCGAGCAATCGGGCAGTTATCGCGGTACGTACTTCGTGTTGATGGGGCATCTCTCGCCGCTCGATGGCATTGGCCCTGACGAGCTCGGCTTTGCAGATCTGGAACGGTTGCTCGCAAGCGGCACAGTGCGCGAAGCGATTCTCGCCACCAATCCGACAGTGGAGGGCAATGCAACGGCGCACGTGATTGCGGAGCTGTCGCTGCGGCACGATGTCAAGGCGACACGCATCGCGCATGGCGTCCCGGTCGGCGGGGAACTGGAGTACGTGGACGGTGGCACGCTCGCGCATGCTCTCGCGGGGCGCCAAGCGTTCTAGCGCGGTCTTTCGTAAGACGGCAAAAGGTTGCGCATCAGATTCAGCAGCCTTTTGTAACTCTCGTAGCGGCGTGCGCTGATCTCCCCGGCTTGCACTGCTTTGATGACCGCGCAGGCAGGCTCGCGCAGATGCAGGCAATCGTTGAAACGGCACTGGGATGCGAGCCGCACGATCTCGGGCCATCCTGTTTGGATATTGGCATCGCCGATTGGCGGCGGCGCGTAGTCGCGTACGCCGGGTGTATCGATCAGCTCGCCGCCCACGGGCAAGCGAAACAGCGCGGCAGACACGGTGGTATGCCGACCTTCCCGCGTGCTAGCTGAGATGGTGCGCGTGGGACGCATCGATTGCGGCACGAGCGCGTTGGTCAGGCTCGACTTGCCCACGCCAGATTGGCCGACGAGCATCGCCGTGTGCGGCTGCAGGTGCCTAGCCAGCGTCTCGACGCCCTCGCGCGTTGTCGCCGAGGCTCGAATGACCGCATAGCCTGCGTGCTCGTACTCTTGAATCACTGCGCTGAATGCGGCTGTATTCGCACTTGGTAAATCGCATTTGTTTGCCACGACGCACATGTCGACGCCAGCGTAGGCGGCTCCAGCCAGGTAACGATCGGCGACGAACGGATCGGGCTCGGGCTCCGGTGCGATCAGCACGGCTAGCAGCGTCAGATTGGCTGCCAGATCTTCGGTACGTCCCTGACTGTCGGTGCGCGCAAAGAGGGTAGAGCGCGGCAGACGCTCGAGGATTCTCGGCACGTCATGCCCTTGCGTGAGACTGAGCCGGACGCGATCGCCACAGACGACCGCCAGTCGCTTGCCGAAGACCTCGCACGCAATTCGTTCGGCGTCATTGCGCTCGATGATCGCACGTCGCCCGTAAGCTTCGACGACTCGTCCTTCGAGACTGGTAGAGGCTTGCGACACGGCAACCTCAGTGGGCGCTCAAGGTCTGCAGTTTCGCTATGCGGACCGGCGCTGGCGGATGCGAATCGTAGAAGGCGGAATGCACTGGGTCCGGCGTCAGGGTGGAGGCGTTGTCGCGATACAGCTTGACGAGGGCGCGCGCCAGTTCGTTTGCATCGGCGTGAGTTGCAGCGAACTCGTCTGCTTCGAATTCGTGTTTGCGGGACCACCAGGCGCCGAGCGGCGTGAGGAAATACGTGAACGCGGGCGATACGAGCATCAACAACAGCAATGCTGCGTGGGCAGACGGTGTGTGCACACCGAACGCCGTGTAGAACGTCGGCCACTGCACGAGCGCGCCGAGCAACGCAAACACCCCGAACGCTGCAAGCATCGAGAGAATGAGTCGTTGCCGTACGTGATGCAGACGGAAGTGCCCCAGCTCATGAGCAAGCACGGCTTCGATCTCGGTGGGTGCGAGTCGCTCCATGAGCGTGTCGAAGAACACGATACGCTTGTTCTTGCCCACGCCTGTGAAGTACGCGTTGCCGTGTGCGGAACGACGCGAGCCATCCATCACGAACACGCCTCTGCTCGCGAAGCCGCAGCGTGCGAGGAGTGCTTCAACGCGACTGCGCAGAGCGGTGTCGCTCAGCGGGTTGAACTTGTTGAACAGCGGCGCGATGAAAGTGGGATAGGCCCAGCTGACGAGCAGGCTGAATGCAGCCCATACGAGCCACGCATAGAGCCACCAGAGTGCGCCGGCACTTTCCATCAGATAGAGAACCGCGAGTAACAGCGGTCCGCCGAGCACCAGAGCGATGGCCAGACTCTTGATGAGATCGGCCGTGAAGAGTCCCGGCGTCATGCGATTGAAGCCGAATCGCGCCTCGATGTGGAAGGTGCGCCAAATCGACAGCGGCAGGTCGATGAGCAACGAGATCAGCATGAACGACAGGACCACGAACACGCCGCGCCACAATGAGCTGCTCGTGACTGAGCCCCAGAAGTCGTCGAGCCACTGCACGCCGCCGCCCAACGTGAACGCGAGGACTACCGCGGCAGACAGCAGGATGTCCAGTTGCGCCAATCGAGTTTGCGCGCTCGTATAGTCGGCGGCCTTCTGGTGCGCTTCCAAGGAGATGTGTTCGGCGAACGCAGCAGGCACATGAGCTCGATGCGCCGCAAGGGAACGCAGCTGACGTTGCGATAACCACAGCCGCACGGCGGTGCTCGATAGGAGAGCGGCGAAAAAGGCCAGGGTCAATGGATGCATGGGTCTTCTGGTCAGTGGCTCCGTTGCGGAGGGAATATGCGGCCTCGGTCGCGTTCGGTTCAACTACGGCTGCTATGATCCGCTGCCAATTGAAGGACGCGGACGACACAGTGAGCGCACACGATCCCTTACGACTGATCTGGATCGATCTGGAAATGACGGGGTTGAAGACCGATTCCGATCACATCATCGAGATCGCCACGGTCGTAACAGACAAGGATCTGAATACCTTGGCCGAGGGACCGGTGCTCGCGATTCACCAAACGGATGCCGTCCTCAATGCGATGGATGACTGGAATCGCAAACAGCATGCGTCGTCCGGTCTGACGAGCCGGGTCCGCAGCAGCACGATTGCGGCCGAGCAGGCCGAGCGAGCGACGCTCGATTTTCTGATGCAGTGGGTTGCGCCAGGTACATCGCCGATGTGCGGGAACTCGATCTGCCAGGATCGGCGCTTTCTCGCGCGCGAGATGCCGGCTCTCGAGCGCTACTTCCATTACCGCAACTTGGATGTCAGCACGTTGAAGGAACTGGCGCGCCGGTGGGCGCCCCAGCTCGGGGCGACATTTCAGAAGAGCTCGACGCATCTTGCGTTGGAGGACATTCGCGACTCCATTCGCGAGCTCGCCCATTACCGTGCGCACTTCTTACGGGTGTGACGAGCCCACCTGCGCAACCTGATCTCAGGTCTTATGACCCGCGAGGAACAGCCACGTCTCCACGACGGTATCCGGGTTGAGCGACATGCTCTCGATGCCTTGCTCAACCAGCCAACGAGCCAGCTCCGGGTGATCGGAAGGACCCTGGCCGCAGATGCCGACGTATTTGCCAGCCTTACGGCATGCATCGATAGCCATTTTCAATAGTGCCTTCACTGCTTCATCGCGCTCGTCGAACGATTTCGCGACGATTGCCGAATCTCGATCCAGACCGAGCGTGAGCTGAGTCATGTCGTTCGAGCCGATCGACATGCCGTCGAAGAACTGCAAGTACTTGTCCGCGAGCAGCGCATTGGTCGGCAGCTCGCACATCATGATGATTTTGAGGCCGTTTTCTCCGCGCTTCATGCCATTCGCAGCGAGCAGCTCTGTCACTTGCTGTGCTTCTTTCAACGTGCGCACGAACGGCACCATCACCTGCACGTTCGTCAGGCCCATCTGCTCGCGGACGCGCTTGAGCGCGCGCACTTCCAGCTCGAAGCAGGGACGGAAGGTCTCGTCGACATAGCGTGAGGCACCGCGGAATCCGAGCATCGGATTCTCTTCGTGCGGTTCATAGTGACGGCCGCCGATGAGATTCGCGTACTCGTTCGACTTGAAGTCGGAGAGACGCACGATCACCGGCTCGGGAGCGAAGGCCGCTGCGATGGTGCTGACGCCTTCGCAGATCTTGTCGATGTAGAACTGCACCGGATCCGTGTGGCTACCCATCTGACGACGAATCTGCTGTTTCAGATCCTCCGACAGCGAATTGAACTCGAGCAGCGCGCGCGGGTGCACACCGATCATGCGATTGATGATGAATTCGAGGCGCGCAAGGCCGACGCCTTTGTTCGGGATCCCCGCGAAGTCGAACGCACGGTCGGGATTGCCGACGTTCATCATGATCTTGGTCGGAATGGTCGGCAGCGCGTCGAGCTCCAGCGTTTTTTGCTCGAAGGGCAGGGCGCCTTCATAGATGAAGCCGGTGTCACCTTCGGCGCACGAGACGGTGACTTCCGTGCCTTCTGCAATCTTGTCGGTGGCGTCTCCACAGCCCACGACGGCCGGAATGCCGAGCTCGCGTGCGATGATGGCAGCGTGACAGGTGCGTCCGCCACGATTGGTCACGATGGCCGAAGCGCGCTTCATCACCGGTTCCCAATCGGGATCGGTCATGTCGGCGACCAGCACGTCTCCGCTTTGCACACGCGTCATTTCCTTCACGTCGCGAATGATGCGTGCAGGACCCGCGCCAATGCGTTGTCCAATCGAGCGGCCGCTCGTCAATACCTTGGACTTGCCCTTCAGAGCAAACCGCTGGACCGTGCGCCCCGCACGGCTTTGCACAGTCTCCGGTCGGGCCTGCAGAATGAAAATCTTGCCGGTCTCGCCGTCCTTGCCCCATTCGATGTCCATCGGACAGCCGTAGTGCTCTTCGATGATCAACGCCTGTCGTGCAAGGGCGAGCACATCTTCATCGGTGAGCGAGAAGCGCTGGCGATCTTGAGTCGCTACGTCGACCGTGACGGTGCGTGCGGCACCTGAAGTGCCATAGATCATCTTGATCGCTTTACCGCCCAACGTGCGGCGCAGAATGGGGTCATGCCCGGCGCGCAGGCCCGGTTTGTAGACGTAGAACTCGTCCGGGTTCACTGCACCCTGCACGACGGTCTCGCCGAGCCCGTAAGAAGCCGTGAGGAACACAACATCACGGCAGCCGGAATCGGTGTCGAGCGTGAACATCACGCCACTCGCGCCGACGTCGCTTCTCACCATGTACTGAATGCCAGCCGACAATGCGACCTGGTCGTGTGCATAGCCTTGATGAACGCGATATGCGATCGCACGATCGTTGAACAGCGATGCGAACACTTCGTGTATGCATTCGAGCACGGCTGCCGCGCCGCGCCCGCAATACAGTCTGGGAAGCCTGCAGGAGATTCCATGCTGACCCAGCGAGACCATGTGCCCCACCCCTGGACCAATACGCTCGCGCGTCTCGAAGACGAGCGCGTGA
>CBJNAT010000102.1:0-7776 GCA_966434585.1 uncultured Gammaproteobacteria bacterium
CAGGCCTGTAGCAGCCGTACTCCGTTCGTGCGAACGGAATCAACCCTAAGCCGTGACACTGCTCATCGCCGTATGACCTACTTCATCACCGGTGCGACGGGCTTCATCGGGCGCTATCTCGTCAAGGAGCTGACGCAACGCGCGCCTGCGGATGCGCTCTCGCCGCCTGCCGTGTTCGTGCTCGTTCGCAAGGGCTCGCAGGAGAAATTCGCAGGACTGCTGCGCTTTCTGGGCCCCTGCTCGCAAAGCATCGTGCCGATTGAGGGTGATCTAACCAAGCCCGGGCTGGACTTGAGCGCAGCCGACCGAGCCCGACTTCAGGGGTGCATCGACCACTTCTTTCACCTCGGCGCCATCTACGATCTGGCGGCCTCCGCAGCAAGCCTCGAGGCGGCCAATGTGGCCGGCACGCGCCATGCCCTCGAGCTCGCTGCCGAGCTCGAAGTCGGCTGCTTCCATCTATGCAGCTCGATTGCCACAGCGGGTCTGTACCGCGGCACGTTCACGGAGGAAATGTTCGAGGAAGCGTACGGCTTGGAGCACCCGTACTTCCGCACGAAGCATGAGTCCGAGGCGCTGGTGCGCCGGCAGTCGCGTGTGCCCTGGCGGATCTATCGTCCCGGCATGGTGATGGGGCACTCGCAGACCGGGCACATCACGAAAGTCGACGGGCCCTATTACTTCTTCAAGATGCTGCAGGTACTACGCCGTAACGTTCCAGGTTGGTTGCCACTCATCGGTATCGAAGGCGGTTACGTGAACGTGGTGCCGGTCGATTACGTGGTTGCCGGAATGACACATCTTGCGCATCTGCCGGACTTGAACGGCCGCTGCTTCCATCTCACCGATCCCGAGCCGCGCCGTGCTGGAGAAGTGCTGAACCTGTTTGCGCGCGCAGGTCATGCACCCCTCATGGGTCTGCGCATCGATGAGCGACTGTTCGCATGGATTCGAAAAGGTGCACTCGAATCCGTGCAGCAGTACGAGCCGGTCCGCGCGATCCTCGACCAACTGATGGACGATCTGCACTTGCCGCACGAGGTGCTGAAGTTCCTGAATCTGCAGACACTGTTCGACAATCACGAAACGCGTCGCTTGCTCGAAAGCGCAGGCATTCGTGTACCGCGGCTCGATGATTACGCCTGGCGCCTATGGGACTACTGGGAACGGCATCTCGATCCGGATCTGTCGATCGACCGCAGCTTGAGCGGTACGGTGCGCAACAAGCGTGTCTTGATCACCGGCGGCAGTTCGGGGATCGGGCGCGCCACCGCGCTGAAGCTGGCGGATGCGGGGGCCACGGTCATCATCGCCGCTCGCGATCCGCAGAAGCTGGAAGCGACTCGGCTGGACATCGAGCGCCGGGGCGGCCAGGTCAAGACTTACGCGTGCGATATCACCGATGAGCACGCTTGCGCGAACCTCGTTACCACCGTCATGGCCGAGCACGGTGGTATCGACATTCTCATCAACAATGCAGGTCGTTCGATTCGTCGCTCGATCGAGATTTCTTATGGGCGCTTCCACGACTACGAACGGCTCATGCAGCTCAACTACTTTGCGGCCGTGCGCTTGACGCTCGCGTTGTTGCCGCAGATGGTCGAGCGCGGCGCCGGGCACGTGATCATGATTTCTTCGATCGGTGTGTTGAGCAGTGCACCGCGCTTTTCCGGCTACATCGCCTCCAAGGCCGCGCTCGATGCCTTCACACGCAGCGCGTCCGCCGAGTATCGCAATCGAGGCGTGCACTTCACGGTCATCAATCTGCCGCTCGTGCACACGCCGATGACCGCTCCTACACACAGCTACGAACGATTGCCGACGAAATCACCGGAAGAAGCCGCTGCAATCATCGCCGATGCCATCATCCATCGACCGCCGCGGCTCGTCACACGCCTCGGTTTCTTTGCACAAGGCATGGAGATGCTCGCACCGCGCATGACGGACGTGATCAATGCCAGCGCGTTCGAAATGTTTCCCGATTCGAGTGCCGCCCGCGGCGAAAGCGGGCCGGATCCAGCCGTGAGTGAGAATGCGGTGGCGTTTGCGGAGCTGCTGCGCGGACTGCATTGGTGAGACGGGCTCTGACGCTGCCTGGCCGTGTATTCGTGCGTTCGATCAGATTCGATACGTCTGCGCAGAGCACGAACAAACGCCCCCTGCCACCGTCAGCACACGCGCCGTGACAGCCTGCGTCACGATGTGTAACACTATACACACTCGGGTAGCTACGGAGACTTGCGGCGATGAGCAAGCGCATCAACGTGATGATCGATGACGACACGTGGCGATTCTTGGCCCGAGTTCCCGCCGGAGAGCGCAGTCGCGCAGTCAACGATGCTTTGCGCGCTTGGGTTACCCGCCGGCGACGCCAAGACGCGGCGCGCGAGATGGATTTATTGCGCGCGCAACTTCCCAAAGTGAGCACAGCCGAAGTGGCGCAGTGGATTCGCGAGGACCGGGAGCGCGGCCACTGATGGCGGTGCCGCTGGTCGTCCCCGACGCGTCAGTCCTGCTCAAATGGGTGCTGCCATCGAATGATGAGTCGGACTCAGACAAAGCCCTCCGACTACGTGCCGCGATTCTGGACGATGCAGTGCACGCGATCTTGCCGCCACTTTGGATCTACGAGGTTGGGAATACGGTCGCCCGCCGTTTCCCGACTCACGCACAGGCGTGGCTGTCGGCGCTACTGAGATTCGGGATCGAAGAGATGCCGCCGTCACAGGCATGGCTTGCCAAGTCCCTGGAGTTGACCAGCCGTCACGAGGTTTCGTTCTACGATGCCTCGTATCACGCGCTCGCGATCCTTCATAAAGGAGTGTTCGTCACGGCCGACGCCAAATACGTCATTCGAGCTGCGGAATCCGGATCGATAGTTACCCTCAACGAGTGGAAACCGCCTGAGCCTCCAACGTCGCGCCGCCGGTCCAAGCGGTGAACGAGAATGCGGTTGCGTTTGCGGAGCTGTTGAGGGGTTGCATGGGTGAGGAGTGCTGCATTACGCCCCCTCTCCCGGTCGCGGGAGAGGGTTGGGGTGAGGGTCTTCTGAAGAGCGCTCCCGCACAGCCCTCACCCGCCGCTCTCGCGTCGACCTAGCGCGCCACTTCCTCCGGTCGTCTCCCGAAACCGGGAGAGGTGAACCGCCCCCTCACCACCTCAACATCCCCTTCAACAACATACGCGCCCTTCGCCCATACGGCGGATAAAACAGCGGCACCGCATTGAACCGGCGCTGCCGAAACACCGCGCGCGCATGCGACATGGCCTGAAATCCTTCGAGCCCGTGGTACCGCCCAATACCCGAAGCACCCACGCCGCCGAAGGGCAACGAGGCTTGTGCCGCATGCAGCAACGTGTCGTTCACCGTGACGCCACCTGAGAGGGTGTTGGCCAGAATACGCTCGCGTCGGCGTGCATCATTCTCGAACACGTACAACGCGAGCGGTCGATCGCGTGCATTCACGAACTCGATCGCCTCGTCCAACGTGCGGTACGGCACGACCGGCAGGATCGGCCCGAAGATCTCTTCGCGCATGAGTCGCATGTGCTCGTTCGCATCGAGCACGACGACCGGGGCGAGTCGACGCGGTGGCGGCATCGCGTGCTGTTCGAGCAGTGGCTCGATGCGCGCGCCCTGCGCACGTGCGTCCTCCAGTAACTGCAGCAGCCGTTCGTAGTGGGACTCATGCGCAATGCTCGTGTATTGATCAGGCGCTGCGCCGTACTGCTTGCGTGCGGCCGCGCGCAGTCGCTCGACGAACGATGCGATGCGCTCTTGCGGGGCGAGCACATAGTCTGGCGCGACACACGTTTGGCCCGCATTGACCAGTTTGCCGAACAAGATCCGTTGCGCCGCCAAGTGGAGATCGAATTGTGGACCGACTATGACAGGAGACTTTCCACCCAGCTCGAGTGTCACGCTTGTGAGGTTGCGCGCGGCTGCGGCCATGACTTCTCGACCGACGCCGGTCGAGCCGGTGAATACGAGATGATCGAACGGCAATGCCGTGAACGCGCGAGCAACGTCCAGCCCGCCTTGCACGACATGCACGAGGTCGCGTCGGAAATGCTTCTCGATGAGCTGCGCGAGCAGAGCTGCGTATCTCGGTGAGTACTCCGACGGCTTCACCATGACGCGATTGCCCGCAGCGAGCGCATCCGTCAGCGGACCGATCGTCAGATAGAGCGGATAGTTCCAGGGTGCCGCGATGCCGATCACGCCCAACGGCTGATAGCGAACCTCCGCTCGACCCCAGAGCAGCCACTTCGAGATAGAGCGTCGCTCCGGCTCGAGCCACCATCCAAGATGCTGGCGCACATAGCGGATCCCTTGGAGGGTTGGAAAGAATTCCAACAGCCTCGTTTCCTCAGCCGCGCGATGCCCGAAGTCGGCGCTGATTGCGCTCGCAAAATCGTCGGCATGCGTGAGCAGCAGGTTCTCGAGCACCGTCAGGCGACGGCGCCGTTCGGCGCAATCCGGCGACCGATCGCTCGCAAAAGCGGTGCGTTGCTCGCGCAGAATGAGTTCCAGCTGTGCAGCTGCGTGCAGTGCGCTCATGGTCCCTTCTCGATCCGTCACGACAACCCCCGAAATGAGGCTTGGCACAAATGGCACTAAGTTGGCCGTCTACATCGTTCGGAAGAATCGGACAGGATTAACAGGATTAACAGGATTTGGGGCATGAAGAGATGGAACTCAGGACGAGGATTTTCTGACTCTCACAATCCTGTAAATCCTGTCCATATCTTCCTCGCCGTAGCCAACTTAGCGCCATTGGCCTTAGCACCGATCGTTCAGTACGAGGCTGTAACCGCGGCTTCAGTGCAAGCACGAATGGGAGCGCACACGCGCGCGGCGGAAAGTGCTGCGCACTACCCAGCATCCGCAGGGGGCATCGCGTGACCGCATCGACGCAAACACCGCTTCCGGCCCCCATCCACAAGGACAGCACTCGGCTGCCACAGTCGAACCTGCAGGATTACGGCAAAGCGTGCCGGGAATTCTCCTGGCACCAGGTGCATGCGGAGCTCGTGGACCGTGCGGACGGTTGCATGAACATGGCTCACATCGCAGTCGGCAGGCCAGCGGCTGCGACACCCGCGAAACGCGCACTGCGATTCCTCGATGGCGAGTGGCGAGCGCAGGACCTCACGTATGACGAGCTGAATCGGCACGCGGACCGCTTTGCCAATCTGCTGCACCACGCGGGCCTCGAGCGCGGCGCGGTGGTGTGCGCATTGCTCGGGCGCTGCCCGGAGCTGTTCATCACCGTGCTGGGCACGCTCAAGTGCGGCGCCGTGTTCTCGCCACTGTTCACCGCATTCGGCCCCGAGCCCATTCGCTCGCGCTTGGAGCTCGCCTCTGCGCGCGTTCTCGTAACGACGGCCATGCTGTACGAACGGAAAGTTGCGCCGCTGCGCGCGGCACTGCCTGCGCTGCATTCCGTGTACGTGATCCGCGGGGGCACTGAGCCGCTGCCCCAGGGCACGAAGGATCTGAGCGAAGCGCTTGCGATCGAGCCCGACCAGTTCGAGACGGTGTTCGTGCATCCCGATGAACCTGCGTTGTTGCACTTCACGAGCGGCACGACGGGTAAGCCCAAGGGCGTAGTGCACGCGCACCGAGCCGTCATCGCTCACTACGCCACGGCACGCATGGCGCTCGATCTGCATCGTGAAGATGTCTTCTGGTGCACGACCGATCCGGGCTGGGTCACCGGCATCTCGTACGGCGTGCTCGCGCCGCTCGCGTGCGGCGTCACCACGATCGTCGATCGCGAAGAGCTCGATGTGGAGCGCTGGTACGCCTTGCTGGCACACGAAGAAGTCAGTGTCTGGTACACCGCGCCGACCGCACTGCGGATGCTGATGCGAGCCGGGCTGGAGCTTGCGCGCAAGCAGCGCTATCCGGCGTTGCGCTTCGTTGCGAGCGTGGGTGAGCCGCTGAACCCGGAAGTGGTGACGTGGGGTGTCGATGCGTTCGGTCTGCCGATTCATGACAGCTGGTGGCAGACCGAGACGGGCGCCATCATGATCGCGAACTTCATCTCACAACCCGTCTGGCCCGGCGCGATGGGATACGCACTGCCCGGTATCGAAGCGGCAATTGCGCGCCGCGAAGAAGATGGCTCCGTGAAGGTACTCGGCACCAACGAGACGGGCGAGATCGTGCTGCGGCCCGGTTGGCCCTCGATGTTCAAGACCTACCTCAACGACGAGCAACGCTATGCCAAGTGCTTTGCCGGCGGCTGGTACTTCACGGGCGATCAGGCGCGGCTCGATGAGAACGGCCGCTTCTGGTTCGTGGGCCGCAGCGACGACGTCATCAAGTCATCGGGCCATCTGATCAGCCCGTTCGAAGTCGAGTCCGCGCTGAATCGACATCCAACGGTGCTGCAATCCGCCGTGATCGGCATACCCGATCCCGTCATGGGTCAGCTCGTGCGCGCGGTCATCGAGTTGAAACCCGGGCACGAAGTCGATGCGGCGCTACGCCGCGACATCCTGGCCCATGCACGACGGCTACTCGGCCCTGCCATCGCGCCACGCGAGTTGGAGTTCACCGCCCTGCCACGCACGCGCAGCGGCAAGATCATGCGACGTTTGTTGCGTTCGCGTGCGCTCGGCCTGCCCGAAGGCGACTTATCCACCCTGGAGCCGCCGCGATGAGCACGCCCTTGCCGACCCGCGAGCACGGCCTCGAGCTTTTGCGGCAGATGCTGCGCATTCGCAGTTTCGAGGATCGCTGTGCGGAGCTCTATGGCGCGCAGAAGATCCGCGGTTTTCTCCACCTCTACAACGGCGAGGAAGGTGTCGCCGTCGGCGTCATGCAAGCGCTGCGGCCGGAGGATGCCGTCGTCGGCACGTATCGCGAGCACGGCCATGCCATCGCGCGCGGCATTCCCATGAGCAAACTCATGGCCGAGCTGTATGGCAAAGCGACGGGTTGCTGCCGCGGCCGCGGCGGTTCGATGCACATCTTCGATGCGCCAACGCGCTTCTACGGCGGCAACGCCATCGTCGGCAGCTGCCTGCCTTTGGCCACCGGCCTTGCGTTGGCGGAGAAGCTGCGCGAGACGGACGCCATTGCTGCGGTGTTCTTTGGTGAAGGCGCCGTGGCGGAAGGGGAATTTCACGAATGCATGAATCTCGCCTCACTGTGGCAGTTGCCGCTGCTGTTCGTGTGCGAGAACAACTTGTATGCGATGGGCACGGCGCTCACGCTGTCCGAGGCGCAGACGGATCTGCGCGCAAAGGCAGATGGCTATCGCATGCGGGCGCTCTCCGTCGATGGCATGGATGTGTGCGCGGTCGAAACCGCGGCGCGCGAGGCGGTTGCGTGGATTCGTGCAGAACGTCGCCCGCTGCTGTTCGAGGCGCGCACCTATCGTTTGCGCGCGCACTCGATGTATGACCCCCAACTCTATCGCAGCAGGGACGAGGTGCTGGAGTGGGAACAGCGTGGGCCGCTCATCACGCTGACGCAGCGACTGAAAGCCGCAGGCTTGATGGATGAGGCCGACTTCCAGCGCTTGCAGCAACAGGCCGAAGCCGAAGTGGCCGACGCCGTCTCCTTCGCGGAGCAGTCGGGCATCGAGCCGGTCGAGGACCTGCACCGTTTCGTGTACGCGGAGAGGCGCGATCATGGTTGAGACGGCGACGCGAACGATGACGTACCGCGAGGCCGTGCGCGAGGGGTTGCGCACGGCGCTACAGCGCGATCCGCGTACGTTCCTCATGGGCGAGGACATCGGCCGCTATGGCGGCTGCTTC
>CBJNAT010000103.1:0-7742 GCA_966434585.1 uncultured Gammaproteobacteria bacterium
ACGGTCAGCTACAACGTGAACGACAACCTCACGCTCAAGTCCATCTCCGCCTATCGGGAGTTGGAGTGGTCCACCGGCATGGATCTCGACGGCACGCCACTCGAAGTTTTGGGTCTGAGCTTTGAAATGAACCAGCATCAGTTCAGCGAAGAATTGCAAATGCTCGGCAATTTGTTCGACAACACGTTGAAGTATGTGGTGGGCGGTTATTACTTCCGGGAAAGCGGCGATCTGCATGATTGGGTGACGTTCTCCGATGGCTTGCTGCAAGTGGATGGTCCGAACGACCTGAAAACGAAGAACTATGCATTCTTTACTCAGATCGATTGGCGTCCGGTGGACCTCTTGGGCTTTACGTTGGGAGGGCGTTACACGAGAGAGAAGAAGGAGTTCAGAGGGATTCCAATCCGACCTCAACGGGTTCAACTACAAGCTCACTGGCTTTCCGGCGGGCGACGTACCCATCCCGGATTTCTTGCGTGCCGCGGCCCTAATCCCGGCGAGCCATTGCGTTACTACGTCGCGGGCGTGCAGGAAAAGAAGTTCAAGGATTTCTCGCCCAAGGTCGGCGCGCAATTGTACTTCGCTGACGATGTCATGGCGTATGCGAGCTGGTCGAACGGTTACAAGACCGGTGGCTGGACCACGCGTCTGTCGAACCCCCGCCCTGACGCGCCGGATTTCGAGGAGGAGAAGGCAACCACTTGGGAGCTCGGCCTGAAATCGGTATTCTTCGACTGTCGTGCACAGGTGAATGCAGCAGTCTTCACCACCGACTACGACCCAAGTGGAAGTACAGCTTGAGTCCGCGCTACGAGTTCAACGTTTCAGGGGGTGCGCTCGTGTTCGTGGCGGATTGGACGCACGTCTCCAGCATGTGGCTGGACGCGGAGCGCACATTTCTCGTCCGCAGATCCAGTAGCGACATTCTGAATGCGAGCGTGACGTTCAAGAACTCCACAGATCAGTGGAATCTCACATTCGGCGGCACCAACTTGAGCGACGAGCGATTCATCGCCACAGGCGGAGCGAATCTCGCGGACGGCATCGTCCAAGGAGCCTACAATCGGCCACGCGAGTGGTACGCGCGATTAGGACTGAAGTTTTAGCAACAGTTTGAGCGACGTCCTGCCGGCGATCAGCAGCCTGCCGGCAGGCACTGCTCATGCTGCCTGCGCACGCGGGGCATGGCCGAGTGCCACAACGACGAGCATGGCACCGCCTGGTGGCAGGCACTCTAGAGGCGGTCTTCACGTCCGCGGTCTAGTGCCCCGGCAACCTCGAACTGCTCTGTCAGAAGCGCATTTCCGGGACCGAGCCGGGAATGACCAGCTTGCCAGCCGTCTTCGCGCGTATTTCGTCGGCACTCACACCGGGCGCACGTTCCTTGAGCACGAAGGAACCATCTGCAATCTCGAGATATGCCAAATCCGTGAGTACGCGACGGATGCAACCGCGACCCGTCAGAGGCAGGGTGCAGCGATTCAGCAGCTTCGATTCACCGTCCTTCGCAGCATGTGACATCGTCACGATGATGTTGTCGGCACCGGCCACGAGATCCATGGCACCGCCCATGCCCTTGACTAGCTTTCCGGGAATCATCCAAGACGCGATGTTCCCCTCGACATCGACTTCGAATGCGCCGAGCACCGTCAGATCGATGTGACCGCCACGGATCATTGCGAAGGAGTCCGCGGAGGAGAAAATCGAAGCACCGAGGCGGGCAGTGACGGTCTGCTTCCCGGCGTTGATCATGTCCGGATCCACTTCGGCATCCATCGGGAATGGACCCATGCCGAGCAGACCGTTCTCGGACTGCAGCATGACTTCGATGCCTTCAGGTATGTAGTTCGCAACCAGCGTAGGAATGCCGATGCCGAGGTTCACGTAGTAGCCGTCCTTCAGCTCCCTCGCGACCCACTGAGCCATTTGCTCACGTGTCAGTGCCATGCGTGCTCCTCAAGTGACTCGTGTGGTCCGCTTCTCTATGCGTTTTTCGAAGCGCCCTTGGATCAGGCGATCCACATAGATGCCCGGTGTGTGGATCTGGCTCGGCTCGAACGTACCGGGAGCAACGATCTCCTCGACTTCGGCTACCGTGATCCGACCGGCCATCGCAGCGACTGGATTGAAATTCTGCGCGGTGTGGCGATAGATGACGTTGCCGTACCAGTCGGCCTTCCAGCCTTTGACGAGCGCGAAGTCCGCGGTGATCGACTCTTCCAGAATGTATTTGCGCCTTTTGAATTCACGGACCTCTTTACCTTCACCGATCGGCGTGCCGTATCCGGTTGCGGTGAAGAAAGCGGGGATTCCCGCGCCGCCTGCGCGCATCTTTTCGGCGAGGGTTCCCTGCGGGGTGAGCTCCACCTCTATTTCGCCCGCCAGGAGCTGCCGCTCGAACTCCGCGTTCTCACCCACGTAGGAAGCGATGACTTTACGGATCTGCCGCTCTTTGAGCAGCACGCCCAGGCCGAAGTCATCCACGCCACAGTTGTTGGAGACCACTGTGAGATTCCGGACTCCCATCCTGCGGACTTGCTCGATGAGATTTTCCGGGATGCCGCACAGGCCGAAGCCGCCCGCGACGATGCTCATGCCATCGGTGAGACCGGCGAGTGCTTCATCGTAGCTGGCGATACGCTTGTCGAATCCTGCCATCGTCTTGATCTCGTTGATCGGGACAAACGGAGCTTGGCTCGGCCCGCCATCATTGTTAAGTTTGAAATAGCTGACGATTGTTTTGCTGAACAAATCAATCCATGACCCCTCGTCAACTCAAGGCCTTTACGGCCGTCGCGCAGACGTTGAGCTTCGCGCGGGCCTGCGAGCGCCTGCACATGTCCCAACCCGCGATCAGTCTTGCCATCAGCAGCCTGGAGGAAGCGCTAGGCGGGCGCTTGCTCACGCGAACGACACGCCAAGTGAGATTGACTCCTGAAGGCGCAGCGTTGCTACCGCTGGCCCTTCAGTTGCTCGCCGACTGGGAGAATGTACGGGAACGATTGAAACAGCGATTCACGCTCGAGCGCGGTCACGTGACGATCGCGGCGATCCCGTCATTTGCGGGCAACGTGCTCCCGCGGATGCTCCGCGTTTTCGGCGAGCGGTTTCCCAACGTGGAAGTTTCCGTACACGACGTGATTCAGGAGAGTGTCGTGGAAATGGTCGAAACAGGGCGTGTCGAGCTCGGCTTCGGCTTCGCGCCCGAAGCTCAGAACGCCTTGGCGTTCGAGAGCCTTTTCACCGATAGATTCATGGCGATCGTGCCAGCTGATTCGCCGCTCGCGGCTGCGAAGTCCGTGCGTTGGGCGCAGCTGCTGAATCATAAGTTCATCGCCCTCCAGCGCCCCTCATCCGTGCGGCGCTTGTTGACTGACAAGCTGGCCGCCGCTCGCATGGAGCTACGCGTCGAACTCGAGTGCCATCAACTTGCGACGGTGGGACAGTTCGTCGCGGCAGGACTGGGTGTGAGCGTAGTGCCGTCGCTATGCGAGCCACAGGTGTCTGCTCTGGGCGTTCGGTGTCTGCGTCTCTCGGGTCCTTCCATACGGATGCCAGTTGGGCTTATCACGCGCCCCGATCAGCAGCTCTCCACGGCTGCTGGCGCCATTAGCGCAGCGATGTGCGAGAGCTTCCGGCGAAGCGCTCCGAGGCCGCGAAGCGATCGCGTGCGCTGAGGAGGAGTTGCATCACTCCTTCGGTCGTTTACGTTGCAGGCCCGAGCGTTTGCAGATAGCGACTAGCTCGCCCCTTTGGTTATACGCACGGTGTTGGAAGGTGACGATGCCTTGATCGGGCCGTGACTTCGATTCACGCAGCTCGATCACCTCGGACTCGACGCTGACCGTGTCGCCATGAAACAGCGGCTTGGGGAAGCGCACTTCGTCCCAGCCCAGGTTGGCGACAGCGGTGCCAAGGGTCGTATCGCCAACCGAGATGCCCACCATCAATCCCAACGTGAACGCGCTGTTCACGATGCGCTGGCCGAACTCCGTTTGCGTGCGGCAATACTCTTCGTCCAAATGCAACAGTGCGGGGTTGTGAGTGAGCGAGGTGAACAGCACGTTGTCCATCTCGGTCACCGTTCGTCGGATGGGATGTTTGAAAACCTGTCCCACTTGCAATTCATCGAACCATACGCCGGGCATCGGTAGCTCCTTAAAAAGTGATCGTTCATGCCGGTACCTCGAGCACCCGGTGCAACGCGTGAACGACTCGCTGTGGCGTAACGAAATAGTCCCACTCGAAAGCGTGTGGATACGGCGTATCCCAACCGGTGACACGCTCGATGGGCGCTTGCAGATGGAAGAAGCAGCGTTCCTGGATGACAGCGATCAGCTCGCCGGCATAGCCCGAAGTTCGCGGCGCCTCGTGCACGATGACGCAGCGGCCGGTTTTCTCCACCGATCGTGCGATCGTCTCCAGGTCAAGGGGTACAAGGCTACGCAGGTCGATCACGTCAGCATCGACGCCGCTCTCTTCAACGGCGGCAAGACAGACATGCACCATCGTCCCGTAGGCGAGCACAGTGACGTCCTTCCCGCTGCGCCGGATTGCCGCTTTGCCGAGCGGCACTGTGTAGTAGCCCTCGGGCACGTCGCTCGCCGGATGCTTTGCCCAGGTCTGTAAGGGGCGATCATGATGACCATCGAATGGGCCGTTGTAGATGCGCTTGGGCTCCAAGAACACGACGGGGTCGTTGTCTTCGATCGCGCTGATGAGCAGCCCTTTCGCATCGTAAGGTGTGGACGGAATCACCGTCTTGATGCCGGGTACGTGCGTGAAGATCGTTTCCGGGCTCTGGCTGTGTGTCTGCCCGCCGAAAATGCCACCGCCATACGGGGAGCGCACCGTGATCGGCGCCCAGAATTCGCCGGCCGAGCGGTAACGCAAACGCGAGGCTTCCGAAACGAGCTGATCGTAGGCAGGGTAGATGTAGTCGGCGAATTGAATTTCGACGACTGGCCGCAGACCGTTCGCGCCCATGCCGATCGCGGCGGCAACGATGCCGCCTTCTGCGATGGGCGTATCGAAGCAACGTGCGAGCCCGTACTTTTGCTGCAAGCCATCGGTTACTCGGAATACGCCCCCGAAGTAACCTGCGTCTTCGCCGAACACGACGACGTTGGGGTCACGCGCCATCATCACGTCCATGGCCGAATTCAGCGCCTGGATCATGTTCATCGTCGGCACGTCAGAGTCCTGCCTGCTCGTGCTGCTCGCGCAGTCGCCAGTCCGGCGTTTCGAATACCTGCTCGAACATCTCCTTCGTACTGGGCTTGGACTTACCAAGCACGCCGACGCCTTCGGCTTCGCGTGCAGCGTTGCGAACTTGCTTCGAGAGTTCTGCCTCCAGAGCCTCGTGCTGGCCATTGGACCACTCGCCGAGCGCAATCAAATGCTGCTTGAGGCGCAGCAGGGGATCGCCGAGCGGCCAGTGTGCGGCTTCGTCAGTTGGCCTGTACTTCGAGGGATCGTCGCTGGTGGAATGACCTTCGGCACGATAGGTGAAGAACTCGATGACCGTTGCGCCGAGTCCTGAACGCGCGCGAGCGGCTGCCCATTGCGTGGCGGCATAGGCGGCGAGGAAGTCGTTGCCGTCGACTCGCAGCGCCGGCAGACCATAGCCGATGCCTCGTGCCGCGAAGGTCGTCTGCTCGCCGCCCGCGATGCCTTGGAAACTGGAGATCGCCCACTGATTGTTGACGATGTTGAGGATGACCGGCGCGCGGTACACCGAGGCAAAGGTCAGCGCATGGTGGAAGTCGTAGGTTGCGGTCGAGCCGTCACCAATGAATGCTGCCGCAATATGGCCATTATTCTTGTAGGCGTTCGCCATGGCCCAGCCCACCGCCTGGCAATACTGCGTGCCGACGTTGCCGGACAAGGAAAAGAATCCGTACTCGCGTGCCGAGTAGAGGATCGGCAATTGACGGCCGCGTAACGGATCCTGAGCGTTCGAGAAGATCTGATTCATCATGCGAACGAGTGGATAACCACGAGCGATCAGAATCCCTTGCACGCGATAGGTGGGGAAGAACATGTCCTCGCGGGTGAGCGCCATCGCTTGTGCGCACGCGATGGCCTCCTCGCCGGTGCTTTTGATGTAGAACGACGTCTTACCCTGGCGCTGCGCACGAAACATGCGCTGGTCGAACACACGGGTGAGTAGCATGGCTCGCAAGCCCTGCCGCAACGTTTCGGCATCGAGCGTGGGGTTCCACTCGCCAACGGCCTCGCCCGATTCGTTCAACACGCGCACGAGCGCGTACGCGAGATGACGGCAGTCCGCCGCCGGACAGTCAATCGCGGGTCGAGGCGTTGCGCCGGCGGGCTGCAAATACAGCTTGCGGAAATCAGGGTGCTCTCCTGGCCGACGGAGCGGTTGCGGTACGAACAGCCCTGGATGCTCGGCTGGCATGCTTTCGACGAAACGCATTGGTTCGGCCACGCTCACCTGAGCTCCTCCTGATTCACTGCCTCGTCGCTCTCGATGGACGGGCCGTTTTCGTCCCGTTCGAGCACGCAATACCGTCAGAATGCCATGCTTGAATGCACTGCCGGAGAAGATATCCGAGAAGCCGGTGCCTCGGTAGCTATGACCTTGTCGTAGGCGGCAAGCGCATCGTTGCGCAGTGATCGCACAAGCGATCACCTCGTCCCAGGCGGTGCCTTTGGCCCATCGGCCGGGCGAGCTGACGAATAGCCTGCCTTGACACTGGTGCACGCTATAGAATCGCGCCGCACTCCCGAGAGAACTATGATGCCTGACCGACGCTCCTTCAGCCCAGCACGTCACTTCCCGCTCAACGGCGGCTGTAATTTCCGAGACATCGGCGGCTATCGAGCTGAGGATGGACGCAGCGTTTGGTGGGGGCGTGTGTATCGCACAGGCACACTTTGCTATCTCACCGACAACGATCGGGAGCAGCTCCATGCCCTCGGAATTCGCGGGATCTTCGATTTGCGCCGCTCTGGCGAGAGATTGCGTGAGCCTACATGTTGGCAGGATGCTGCGGTTGCCTCCCACACGTGGGACGACGGGGATGAGGCGCCCAGTGTCGCGCGGTTCTTTCAGCATTTGGACAACTCGGCGGCTGGCATGCGAGCAGCGATGCTCGATCTCTACCGTGCGCTACCTGCTTGGATGGCGCCGCGCATCCGCGACTTCTTGCGCGTATTGCGTGAAGACGACGCACCGGTCGTGATCCATTGCTCGGCCGGGAAAGATAGGACCGGGCTTGCAGTCGCCATGTTGCTCATTGCGCTCGGTGTACGCCGCGACGAGATCCTGCATGATTACTTGCTGACCAATGAGCTCGGTAACTTGGAAGAGTTCATGTTGGCTCGACCGAGCGTGCGTTTAGGCCTCACGGATGCTCAGCACCCTTTCTTGACCATGCCGGCCGAGCAACGCCAAGCATTACTCGTCGCGGACGAGGCTTACTTGGACGCGGCGTTTCGGCAGATTGAACGCGAGTACGGCGGCGTGGAAATGTATTTGCAGCAAGCGCTCGGCCTCAGCGGTCAGGCACGAGATGAGCTGAAGACGAAATTGCTCGTGGGCGAGACGGCTTGACCATCGAGTATTTTTCAAGACGTGGTGGCGCACCGAGCCGTTTCGCATTGCCGCTCGCGCCCGCATCGTCGCTCGCAGACACCCACTTGAGAAGCCAACGCGATGCCACTCGACCCAAAAGTCAAAGAATTTATTATCTATATAAGAATGATTTCCATTT
>CBJNAT010000104.1:0-7710 GCA_966434585.1 uncultured Gammaproteobacteria bacterium
CCAGCATGTCCGTCGGCGCCCTATATCGCTACCGTGTCGACGGTCACGGGCCATACCCCGATCCGTGCTCTCGTTTTCAACCGCAAGGACCTCACGGGCCTTCGCTCGTCGTCGATCCTAAAGCGTATCGCTGGCGCGATGCACAGTGGCGCGGCATCGAGTTACACGGGCAGGTCATCTACGAGTTGCACGTGGGTGCATTTACCCCCGAAGGAACGTTCGATGCGGCCATCGAGAAACTGGATCATCTCGTCGATGTGGGTGTGACCGTCATCGAGTTGATGCCGCTCGCCGAGTGTCCGGGGCGGTGGAACTGGGGCTATGACGGCGTTGATCTGTTCGCTCCCTATCACGTGTACGGCGACTACGAGGCGTGCAAGCGCTTCATCGATGCGGCACATGCGAAAGGGCTCGCGGTGATTCTCGATGTGGTCTACAACCACCTCGGACCGGACGGTAACTATCTGCGCTGCTTCAGCCCGCATTACTTCAGCGAGCGCTATCGAACCGAATGGGGCGAGCCGCTCAACTTCGATGGCGAGTCCTCGCAGGGCGTGCGCCACTTCATCGTTGGCAACGCCTGTTACTGGATTCGCGAGTTCCACTTCGACGGCTTCCGCCTCGACGCGACGCAAAGCATCTTCGATGCGAGCGGAAGACACGTCCTCGCCGAGTTGGTCGACTGCGTACGAACCGCGGCCGGCGATCGCAAGATCATCGTCATCGCGGAGAATGAACCACAGCGAGCGGAGCATCTGCGTCCCGAGGCGCAGGGCGGCTTCGGCATCGATGCGATGTGGAACGACGATTTCCACCACGCCGCTCGCGTCGCGCTCACGGGTTCGCGCGACGGATATCTTCACGATTATTCAGGCAGCGCGCAGGAGCTGGTCTCCGCCGTGAAGCGCGGCTTTCTGTATCAAGGTCAGTTCTATCCCTGGCAGCAGAAGAATCGCGGCTCGCCATTGCCGCGGCATTGGAACGCGGCCTCGCTCGTCATTTTCCTGCAGAACCACGATCAGGTCGCGAACACCTTCGTCGGCGTGCGCTGCGGCCAGCTCACGAGTGCAGCTCGACTGCGTGCGTTGACGGCTCTCACGCTACTTGCGCCCGAGACGCCGATGTTGTTCATGGGGCAGGAGTTCGGCGCGTCCACACCCTTCACGTTCTTCGCCGATCACGAGAGTGAGCTCGGCGCCAAAGTGCACCAGGGACGACGTGAGTTCCTGAGCCAGTTTCGCGCCGAGGCGACACCACAGGCGCAGCGCGCTATTCCCGATCCGCGAGCGGAAGAGACTTTTGCACGTTCCAAATTGGACTGGAGCGAACTGGACCGTAATGGAAAGTGGCTGCGCCTGCATCGCGACCTGCTGCGCTTGCGGCGTGAAGACGCGGTGCTTGCCCGGCAGCACGTCGATGACATCGAAGGCTCCGTGCTCACACCGACGGCGTTCGTGCTGCGGTGGTTCGATGCGGCGGAAGGCGATCGGCTGCTGGTAGTGAACGTCGGTAAGGAATGTTTTCTCGAGCCGCCCTCCGAGCCGTTGCTCGCACCGCCCGCGGATGGCACGTGGCAACTCGTCTGGTCCAGCGAGGACATCGTGTACGGCGGCCGCGCTGCGGTTGCGCCCACGGGAACCGAAGAGCAATCCGGATGGCGGCTCACGGCGGAAAGTGCGGTGCTGCTGAGAGCGAATGTGCGTTGAGGGATGTGCGCGCCACCGCGCACCCTTTCCAAAGGGATCGATATCCATGATCCGACATCGAGAACTCGTGATTCCGTGGCAGCCTCGGGAGGATCACGCCGGACTGCGCGATCGCGAATGGCTGATCACCAATGGTCTGGGTGGCTACGCCTCGGGCTCGCTCGCCGGTATCCCCACACGCAAGTATCACGGCCTGTTCGTTCCCAACCTGTCTGCGCCGAAGGGGCGCTTCATCATGATCTCGCGCTGCGACGAGGAAGTGTTGTGCGAAGGCAAGCGCGTGTTGCTGGGCGGCGCGGAATTCGAAAGCGGCCGCAGTGTCGGTCAGGCGCAACGCTACTTGCGGGAGTTCCGCCTCGATCACCGGATTGCGATCTGGCTGTTCGACATCGATGGCACGGTGATCGAGAAGTCGGTCGTGTTGCCGCACAACCAGAACACGGTGTGTGTCGGCTATCGAATGCTCTCGGGGAAGACCTGCAAGCTCAAGGTTCGACCCTTCATGTCCTTCCGTCGCCACGACGAGGCGCCGACGCGCGAGCCGGCCGGGCCGTTCACGTTCAGCATCTGTCGCGGTCGGCACGAGGTGCGGATCGCGGACAGCCCGCTGGTGCTGCGCATGGATTTGCGGCCTGCACCCGCAGTGTTCGTCTCCGAGGAGTTCGACGATATCGATCTGCTCTATCGTGTCGAAAAGGCGCGCGGCGATCCGCATCTGGAGAGCGCCTATTGTCCTGGCTACTTCCGTGGCTATCTCACGCCGGAGCAGCCGGTGACCTTCGTCGCGACGACGCAGGGCTGGGACACCCTGGAGTTCGATGTGTTCGCGACCTTCGATGCCGAGCGGCGCCGCATGACGCAGTTGCTCGCGCGCGGTGGACCGCAGTTCGAGGGCGATGACTTTGCGGAACAGCTCGCGATGGCAGCCGATCAATTCGTCGTGCTGCCGGGCAGTCGGCTCGAAGAGAGAGTGCTCGCCGAAGCCGAGGGCACGGAATTGCGCACCGTCATCGCGGGCTATCACTGGTTCGGTGATTGGGGCCGCGACACGATGATCAGTCTGGAAGGGCTCACGTTGTGCACGTGCCGTCATCGCGAAGCGAAGGCCATTCTGCGCACGTTCTCTCACTACGTTCGCGATGGGCTGTTACCCAATCTGTTTCCCGAGGGCGAGCGGCAGGCGCTCTATCACACCGTCGATGCCACACTCTGGTATTTCCACGCGATCGACCGCTACGTCACCGTAACCGGCGATACGAGTCTCGTCGTGCAGCTCTATCCCGTGTTGCTCTCGATCGTCGAGCATCACTTGCGCGGTACGCACTACAACATCCACGCCGATCCGAGTGACGGACTCATCAGTGCCGCGGCAGAGGGTTATCAGCTCACGTGGATGGACGCGAAGATGGGCGATTGGGTGGTCACCCCGCGCCGCGGCAAGCCCGTCGAGATCCAAGCGCTCTGGTATAACGCGTTGCGCCTGATGGGCGTGTGGACGCGCTATCTGCCAGAGGCGCCCGTGCAGCCGGTCAACTTCGACGAGCATGCGGAGTGCGTGCGCGCCGCCTTCAACGGGCGCTACTTCAACGAGCAGACGCGCTGCCTCTACGACGTCATCGACGGGCCGCAGGGCGACGATCCAAGCATCCGGCCGAATCAGGTCTTCACGATGTCGCTGCGACATCCCGTGCTCGATCGGGATCGCTGGCCCAGCGTGCTGGATATCGTGCGCACGAAGCTGGTGACTCCTTACGGCTTACGCACGCTGAGCGCCGAGCATCCGGACTACAAACGCAACTATCGCGGCGATCTGCCTACGCGCGACGGCGCTTACCATCAGGGCACCGTGTGGCCCTGGCTCATCGGGCACTTCATCGATGCATCGCTGAAGCTAGAGCCGGATAGAGTCCACATGCGCCAGTATCTACAGGCATTCAGAGATCACCTGTTCGTTGCTGGCGTCGGCAGTATCAGTGAAGTCTTCGATGCCGAGGAGCCTTTTCAGCCCGGCGGCTGTGTCGCGCAGGCCTGGAGCGTCGCGGAGGTCTTGCGGGCTTGGCTCGCGACGCGCGAGTAGCGGCACCGGCACTCGCTGAACGCCCGCCATTCATCTTGAGCGATTGCGTGAGCAGACTCTCGAGCGTTGGCTCGCGCCACTTGAGTAGTGCGAGCGCGAGTTTTTCATCCGTACCTCGCTTGCTGCGATTGGCCAACTGGTGCAATGCGCCGCTGCGCCAGGCCTTGAAGACGATCGGATTGATATAGGACTTACGGCACACCGCCGGTGTGTTGCCGAGCGCGTCTGAGACTTGTTCCGCCGTGTCCACGATGCAGCGTTTGAAGTCGCGCTCGGAACAGGACTGCGGTCGTTCGCGGCAGGCGAGCACGCCGATCGCACGTAAGGTCGCGCCCCACGTGCGAAAGTCCTTGGCCGTGAAGTCCTCGCCTCGATGGCTGCCCATCGCATCGCGCAGGTAGTCGTTGACCAGCCCCGAGTCGACACGCTGCCGCTCGCCAGCATCGTCGACGTATTGGAATAAATGCTGACCGGGCAGCTCCTGACAGTGGCGTATGAGACGGGCGAGCCGTGCGTCGTTGAGCACGATCTCATGGAAGCGGCCGCTCTTGCCGCGGAAGCGAAAGAATGCACGGCCATCGCGAATGAACTTCACGTGTTGATCGCGCAGCGTCGTGAGCCCGAAGGAATTGTTCGTGCGTGCGTATTCGGTGCTGCCGATGCGAATGAGCGTGCTCTCTAATAGTGAGACGATCACTGCAAGCACCTTGTCCCGCGGCAACCCTGGCAACTTCAAATCACGCCGCAGACGGCGGCGCAGCTGCGGCAGGCGCGCGCCGAACTCGGCCATACGAGAGAACTTGCCGTCCTCGCGTACGGCGCGGAAGTCGGCGTGATATCGGTACTGCTTGCGGCCGCGCGCATCGCGTCCGGTCGCTTGTAGATGGCCGCGGGGGTCGCGGCAGATCCACACATTCGTGTAGGCGGGCGGAATCGCCAACTTTCGGATGCGCGCGAGGACGCGTTCATCCGTGATGCGTCGACCGTTCGATGCCAAGTACACGAAATCCTCGCCGCGGCGCTCGCGCCGGATGCCGGGCGCTTCATCCGTCACGTAGACCAGCCCGCTCGCGCGTGCAGCGCGTTTGAGCGGCACCAGATTGGGAGGCTTCGCTGCGCCGGTGGTGACTTCTCGAGATTCGGCGCCGCCGGCCATCGCGTCAGAGACGACTGCGCTTCTCTCGGGCGCTGCTGATAGCCGCCCAGATGAAGGCGGCTACCGCGAGCAGCAGGAGTAAGTGAATGGCGCCTGACACGATTTTGAGCCCGAGCCAGAGTACGGCCCAAGCGACCAGAAGAAGTGCGCCGAGCGAGATGAGGCTCTTCATTGCTCAGTTCATCCACGTGGGCGCCACGCCCACTTTGCGCAACGCTTCATCGATGCGCGAGCAGGCTTCACGGCTGTTCGTCTGATTGCGCAGACTGCGGGCGATCGAGTTCAGGGACATCCCGATCACCTGCACGTTGGGCTGTAATGCGTCGAGCTCCTGTTCGACACGCTCGATCAGCTCTTCGACGTCGCTCTGATCGCACGCGTCGAACTGCGCGCCTTCCAGCACTTCGTGCACGCTCGTCAGAGCGGCTTCCACTTCTTGCAGACGGGCTTGCATGTGCCTCAATCCGAACGGCTGGAACGGCTCAGGCCGAAGAGCAACGCAATGGTGGCGAGCACGGCAACGGTTGCCCACGGATAGCGGCGTGCGTAGGCGCTCGTGAGGTCGTAGGCGTTGCGCAGCGGTTGCTGCCAGCGCGCGCGGCGCAGAGAGCGTTGGGCGTGCCGCAACGAAGTTTCGGCGCGGCTCCGCACCGCCTGGACTTCGGTGTTGGTGATTGCCGCGGTAGCCCGCAGCAGTGCCTCCGCGTCGCGGGCGACTGCCGCTAAATCCCGCTGCAAGGTGCTCAGTGAAGAACCTATATTCGCCATGGGGGTCTCCTCTCATTCGACAGCCGCCGTCATCTGCCGCCTGCAGACTTCTTGGCAACGCTGAGCTTTTGGATGAGGTTCCTGGTCCGCACCGGCGTACGAACTTGCCCGGCTTGACGGCTGCCGCTATGTTCCGCGCCTGGAATCAATCGCCCGTCACTCTCTATGGCAATGAATTTTCTCGATTTCGAGCAGCCGATTGCGGAGCTCGAAGCGAAGATCGACGAGCTGAAATTCGTCTCGAGCGACGCCGAGGTGAACATCGGCGAGGAAATCTCGCGCCTTCGGGCGAAAAGCCGCACGCTCACGGCCAGTATTTTTGCCAACCTGAGTCAGTGGCAGATCACGCAACTCGCGCGTCATCCGCAGCGCCCGTACACGTTGGACTACATCAACGCGATCTTCACGGATTTCCAGGAGCTGCACGGCGATCGCATGTACGCGGACGACCCCGCGATCGTCGGTGGCCCCGCTCGGCTCGAGGGCAAGCCGGTGATGGTGATCGGCCATCAGAAGGGGCGCGATACGAAGGAGCGCGTGCGCCGCTTGAACGGCATGCCGAAGCCCGAAGGCTATCGCAAGGCGCTGCGTCTGATGCACATGGCCGAGCGGTTCGAGATGCCGTTGATCACGCTGATTGATACGCCAGGTGCGTATCCGGGCGTGGGTGCCGAGGAGCGCGGTCAGAGTGAGGCCATTGCGCGGAATTTGTTCGAGATGTCGATGTTGCGCACGCCCATCGTCACGGTGGTCACGGGCGAGGGCGGGTCGGGTGGGGCGTTGGCCATTGGTGTGTGCGATCGCTTGGTCATGCTTCAGTACAGTGTCTACTCGATCATCTCGCCTGAGGGCTGCGCGGGCATTCTCTGGCGCAGCTCGGATAAGAAGGATCTGGCGGCCGAGGCGCTCGGGGTCAGTGCCGAACGGCTGGCGAAGTTGGGGGTCGTCGATGAAGTGCTGAAGGAGCCGCTGGGTGGTGCGCATCGCGATCCGCAAGCCATGGCGGACGGCCTCAAGACCGCGCTGCTGAAGCACGTCGGCGAGCTGCAGCCGCTGAAGCCGGAGCAATTGCAGGAGCTGCGGCAGAAGCGGTTGCGTGGGTACGGGGTGTATAGCGAGGCGTGAGGTTCGTGGCACGCTCGCGGTGAGCGCGGAGGCCGCAGCGCCTCGTCGTCAACGAAGAAGGTTTTGGCGGGCAGCATGTTGTTCACGCTCGAGTCCTGCCGCGATTCCCTCCTGAAGCAAGTGCCGCCAGGCGCAAGCGGGCTGCTCGTTGCCTATAGCGGTGGCGTCGATTCCACCGTGCTGCTCCACGCACTCGCCGCTTTGCGCGCAGACCTGCCCCGGCCAATCCGCGCAATTCACATCGATCATCAACTACACGCGGATTCCGCACAGTGGGCGAAGCATTGCCGGCACACGGCGGCAGACCTCGGCATTCCCTTCGAGGAGGGGCAGGTGCTCGTGACGGATGCCAGTGAGCACGGCGTCGAAGCGGCGGCCCGCTCGGTGCGATACGCAGCGCTTCGCAAAGCGCTGCAGGCGCGCGAGGTCTTGCTCACCGCGCACCATGCGGACGATCAGGCGGAGACGTTATTGCTGGCGCTCATGCGCGGCACAGGCGTGCGCGGCCTTGCGGGGATGCCCCCGGTGCGGGCGTTCGGCGCTGGCTGGCATGCGAGGCCGCTGTTGTCGTATCGACGCGCGGTCTTGCTCGCGTGGGCTCGAGAGCAGCGCTTGCACTGGCTCCAAGATCCCTCGAATGCGAACAGCCGGTTTGCGCGCAACTTCATTCGCGCGGAGATCCTGCCGCATTTGGAGCATCGCTGGCCGAGCACGGTCGCGCATTTGCAGTCGGCAGCTCGCTCGCTGCAAGAGGCTACGGAGCTGCTGGATGACTTGGCCCAGATTGATTTCCGTCAGTGCGGCGTCGGGCGGCATCTGAATACTCGGGCCCTGCACGCGCTGAGCGATGCGAGGCAACGCAATCTGCTGCGTTGGTG
>CBJNAT010000105.1:0-7707 GCA_966434585.1 uncultured Gammaproteobacteria bacterium
AAAAGAACTCTGTTATTTTCGCTTGGTGTGTTCGTCGATGGGGACCGTGCGCGGCGCCGCGCCGAAGTTGCCCAAGAACTAGGTTTGAAGGTCCGCATGACTGATCGCAAACGCACGGGCTCCGTGTACTGGATCGACGCGACCAGCGCGGCCCCGGGACAGACGCTCGAACCCGCGATGTTCCCGCCGGAGCCTGGCAAGATTGTGCGCATCGAATTGCAGCCCTGTTCGTGAACGGGCAATCGTGACAATGGCAGAATGCGCCCCGACGATTACAATGGCGCATCGCTTCCGGGGCCGGCTTAGCACAGTTGGTAGTGCACCTGATTTGTAATCAGGGGGTCGGGGGTTCGAGTCCCTCAGCCGGCACCACAGCCGCTTGCGGCGAGTTCGATCGACCGAAGCGGTTTTGCGTGCAACGCGATCGCGAAACAAACGCTCCAACGCTCCAACGAGAAACCGAGAGGGCAGCTCATCGTCGCGCACAGCGAAACCCCACGTGACTCGTGGACGTGTCGATTGACTGTGAATGGCGTGCGGCGGGTCGGTAGCGCTGACATTAGTTCGGTGCGCACAGATGCGCCCTTGAGCACCTTGCGCGGGGTATGCGTCGACGGATCGCATGGATCGTAACTGCGTTTCTGCGCGCCGCCGCGCGGATTCGCCGGGATGCAGCAGGGTTTAGCCGCCTCCGCTGTATGGCGGTCGGCATACCAGTCCTGCGTCCACTCCCAGACGTTCCCAACATGTCGTGCAAGCCGAAAGGATTCGGCGGAAATGCGTTCACGGGTGAAGTGCGGGCGAAACCGTCTTGCAAGAGGTTCTCGCTTGGAAATAAGCCTTGCCACGTTTGGCCAAGTGGGCGTATGACTTGACGGAACGGATGTTGTCAGTGACGCAGCGCTGCTGCTGATAGCGGTTTGCACAACGTCAGCACGCGGTCGTACGCTCAGCCGTTGACCGCCTGCAAGACATCTGTCGGTTCGTCGTCCGCAGGCTCGCGCCGTCGCAGCAAGTCACGGTATTTCTCGGGCTTAGCGGGACGGCCGAACAAGTAGCCCTGCGCGAATGTGCACCCCAACTCGCGCAGGCGCTGCGCCTGCGCTTCGGTCTCGATGCCCTCCGCGACGGTATCGAGACGCAGCTGCCGCGCCATGGCGACGATGCTGCTGACGATCATGGCATCGTTCGAGTCAGTGTCCACGTGCGACACGAACGAGCGATCGATCTTGATCGCATCGATGGGTAACGTCTTCAAGTAGTTCAGATTCGAGAATCCGGTGCCGAAGTCATCGATGTAGACACGCGAGCCGGCGTGCCGCAGCGTGTCGATCGCGACGATGTGTTTATGCGAATCGCGCAGCCACGCGGATTCCGTGACTTCGAACACCAGCAGGCCGGGATCCACGTCGTACTCGAGCGCAACCTCGTGCACGTAGGTGGTGAAGTCCGAGTGCTCGAACTGCACCGGCGAGACGTTCACTGCGATGGGCACGACTTCGAGTCCTTCCTGTTGCCACTGTCGCAGTTGCAGCAGCGCTTCTCGCACGACGAGCTCGCCCAGGCCGACGATGAGACCGCTGTGCTCGGCCACCGGAATGAAGCGATTCGGCGGAATCAAGCCCATCTCGAGGTGCTGCCAGCGCGCGAGCGATTCGAAGGATACGAGCTCGCCCGTCTGTAGATCGAAAACGGGTTGCAGCTCGATATAGATCTCCTGTGTGTCGAGCGCGCGCCGCAGCGCTTGCTCCAGCACCACGCGTTCGCACACCTCCGCGCTCATGTCGGATGTGAATAGCTGGAAGCAGTTGCGCCCGCGTTCCTTCGCACGATACAGCGCAATGTCCGCATGCTTGAGGAGCGACTCGCAGTCCAAACCATCTTGTGGATAGATCGAGATGCCGATACTGGAAGTTAGCGTCAGCGTGACGCCGTCGTGCGAGATGGGCATCGACGAGAGGTGCAACAGCCGCTGGCCGAGGTCACGCACGTCCGGAGTGTCTCCGCGCAGCGTGGCGGCCACGATGAATTCATCGCCCCCGGTCCGCAGGACGATGTCCTCGGCAGCGATGCCATGACGCAGGCGCGCCGCGAATATTTTCAGCACCTCGTCACCGAAGCCGTGTCCGCGCGAATCGTTGACGTGCTTGAAATGGTCGAGATCGATGTATAGCAGCGCGAGCGAGCGTTCCTCCATAGCGAGTCGCTCGAGCACGGCCGGCAGGCGCGTCTGCAAGTGCAGCCGGTTTGGCAGGCCGGTGAGCGAGTCGTGCTCGGCGAGATGGGCGAGACGGGCCTTGTCCTCGCGCGCGCTCTGCTCAGCCTCGCGGTGACGGGAGACATCGCGCGCGACGAGGCACGTCAGTTTGCGTCCAGCGTCATCCGCTATTTCGGTCACCCTGATTTCTGCCTCGATCGTGGCACCCGTACGCGTGCGGAGGCGGCAGTCGTGGCTGTCAGCGCTGCTTGGCGAGCGAAGGAGTTGCGTAAGGTTCGGTAGGCCGATGAAGCAGTCTGCAACTGTCATCGTCGCCAGCTCGCCCGCTTCGTAGCCCAGCATCCGGTGCATGGCTCCGTTGTTCTCGACGATGCGCCCGCTCTGCGGTTCCACCAGGAGAATGCCCTGATCCAGCGCGGCCAGCATGCGCCGATACATAGCGTGCGTTGACAGACGCTCGGCCCAATGCCTGTGCATGCGGTCGAGCGTTACCAGGAATACTGCCACGCAGAGCAGTGCGAGGACTGCGATGACCATCATCAGCGGCAGCGTCGTATGACGGCCAAGCAGGCCAATGTCGCGCTTGCCGCTGACCGACAGCGTTGCCACGTTCTGTCCACGCCAGTTCACCAGAGGCATGTACGCCGTGATCGTGTGCTCTGTCGCAACTGCCTGTACGCCTCGCAGCGACGCCTTGCTCGCGCTCAGCTCTACGGGCAATTGGCTGATGCTGCGGATGCGTTGCACTGCATCGTTCTGGAGATAGCGGCCCAAGAACAGCACGACGCCTGTCGGAGCCGTCCGATCGGAACGAACAATGTCGATCGCGGTAAACGCCATGAGTCCGCGGCGTGTCACGAAAATTCGCTCGTAAGAGCGCCGTTCGCGCACGGTGTCGATCCGTCCACGCAGTGCGCCTGCGAATGCGACGACATCGTCCGAAGCTTGTACGATCGAGTGGTGGCCGCTTTCCGCCCGTTGTGCCGTGTACAGCGGTGCACCGGCGGGAGCCAGCAGCACGAGCTCGTCGACTTGCATCTCTGCGAGCGCCTCGTACGAGAAATGGGCGCGAGTGAACTCCGGGTCGCCGCTCGTGATAGCCCGGTAAGCCTTGTCCCCTTCGCCGTAATCGCGGGCGCTGACGGCGAGCTGATCGAGATCGGTCTCCAGCGCACGCAGCGCATGCATGGCTCTGCCTTCCGCTTGCTGGGCTTCGATCGCGTCGAAACGCGAAATCAGGATCTTCGACGCGACGAACAGTACGGCCGCAAGAATGCCGATCGCGACGATCGCTGCGATGACGAAGCTTCGAGCACGCACGCTACGGTCCTGGTCCTATCCATGCCGCACGAGAGAGCGGCTCACATAAACCAGTACATCGGCAGCCGGGCAGCGGACTTGCTTCACACCGCGCCACTTTGTGACATTCGTCGCGCGAACGCGCACGCGCAGCGCGCGTGGTTAGGGGGAAGCCCTAGACACCGATCGGATCAGGGGTCTTAGGGATGTCCATTGCCCATCGCTCGGGGCGCTCGCTTGGACTACGCCGCCGCGCTGCGCCCCGAGGACGACGGTAGGAGTTGTATCAAGCTCTGCTCATCGACTGGTTTGGTCAGGTGCACGTCGAAGCCCGCTTCGAGCGCCTGTGTGCGATCCGCCTTTTGCCCCCAGCCGGTGATGGCGATGAGCTTCAGCTGCTGCGCCCACGGCTGCGCACGCAGGCGCCGCGCGAGCTCGTAGCCGTCGAGCTTGGGCATGCCAATGTCGAGTAGTGCGACATCCGGCTGCTGCTCGATGCACAGTCGCAGCGCCGCCTCCCCGTCGTACGCTACGGTCACCGCATGGCCAGCCACCTGCAGTAAGACAGCTAAGCTGTCGGCTGCATCGCGATTGTCGTCCGCGATCACGATGCGACATGTCGCAGCCGGAGCGCTTGCCTGCGGCGCATGGGTCGCGAGTGTCGAAGGTGCGGCCACTCGCGGCAGGCGCACGACAAATTCGCTGCCGCGGTGTAAGCCGGGGCTGCTCGCCGCCACTGTGCCGCCATGCAGTTGGACCAAACCTTTCACGAGCGCTAGGCCGATTCCCAACCCCCCTTGCGCATGTTCGATTGCACTGTCCGCCTGCGAGAACATCTCGAACAGGCGCGGCACATCGTGCGGCTCGATACCAATTCCGTTGTCGGTCACGCGCACGATGACGTCCTCCCCCGCAAGCTCGACGGCGATACGGATGTGGCCCTCATTGGGGGTGTACTTCGCAGCGTTCGTGAGCAGGTTCGAGAACACCTGAGCAAGGCGTACGGCATCTCCCTGGAGCCAGATCGGGGTGGTCGGAATGTGGGTTTCGAGCACGTGGGCCTTGCTCTGGATGAGCGGCCGGGCAGTTTCGAGCGCGGTGCGGATCACGGTCGCGATCTCGACCGGTGTGACACGCAGCTCCAGCGCACCCCGAGTGACTCGCGACGCTTCGAGCAGATCGTCCAGGAGTCTCGCCATGTGACGGATTTGCCGTTCGATGACTTCGAGCGACCACCGCACCTGTTCAGGAGTGGCCTTCGGCGACTGTGCAAGCAGGGTGGCATGCCGAATGGGCGCGAGCGGATTACGCAGCTCGTGGGCCAGCGTCGCGAGAAACGTCGTGCGGCGTGAGTCCACCTCGCGCAGCTCCTCGATATGACGACCCTGTTCGGCTTCGAGTCGTTTGCGACTCGTGACATCGACCACTGCGGCACGTAAGTGCGTGGCGCTGTCGCCCTCGTCGTACTCGATGTTCACGCAGGCGAGATAGTGACGCAGCTCGCGGCCCTGGTAGTGATGCGAGAACTCGTGCTCGAAACTGCGATCGCCAGCGGCGATGTGCTGCTCGAGTGTTCGATTGAACGATTCCAGCTCGATGCCGGATAGCTGCGATTCCCAGCGCTCGAAGGCAATCGGCGTATCCGGCCCTGTGCGGCCGAAGATGCGCCAGAAGCTGCGCGATGCGAGCAGCAGCCGATGACGAAGATCAATTTCCCAAAGCCCCACGCCGACATCGTCCTGAATCATTCGCAACCGACTTTCTGCAGCTTGCGCGCGCCGCGCGGCACGCTGCAATGTGCTCGTCACGACGATGATGATCACACCGACCACGGTGTAGATGAGGACGAGATAGCTGCCGGTGGTGGTCCCCGATCCCTGACTCGTCGCGTGGAACGCGACGGCGGAATAGATCACGCTCAGAAGTAGTGCAAGCAATGCCGGCCCGCGACCGCAGTACACGGCGATGACTACGAGGGCAGAGTGGAAGAACATGAACGGCACGTTGTCGCCGACGATCTCGCGCAACCCAGTCTGCAGCACGGCCGCCAATGCAATCGTCGCTACCCCCAACAGATTACGGTGCCACCCACCCCAGCGCTTCACGCTGTCCACATCCATCATGCTTCATCTCCAATGCCCCCTTGTTTAATCGATCCTTCGAATGACCTTCCGTGGCCACCGCGCGCGTGGTCAACGCTGCGTCGCTAGAACATAGCGAGCGTACAGTGTTTTGTCGCGTCTCCAATTGGCGCCAGTACGTGCAGTGAGCTGCATCTAGCGCTCATGATTCACTGCCAGCAGGTGACGCACCAGCGCGGATCTCCGCAGGCTCTGCATGTGAGGGAGTGAGCTGCGCTGGCGCGATCCGTTCTCGAATTCACGCCGAGGTCGCGGCCGTTCACGCCGCAGCAGCACGTGCGTCTCGAGCTCGACACGAAAACGGCTGTGCTTTTAGCCGTATGAGGCCACAGCGTGCGCGCTCACCGAAGACGCGTGCGGAAGCGGTGCGCGCGGACGTGTTCCGTGCGGTCAATTACGCGAGCTAAGGAAAAAGATGAAATGAATCGCCGGGGGATAGCGGAAATCGAGCGAAGGCACGGCTCCCGCCGTTGCGCTAAGCAGTGGTTCTAAGCGCGCATCAACGCGTGCCAGTGAGATTCTCCATCATTAGGCCAGTTCCGCCTCGTGTGATGTGCGCGACGATGGCGGTGCGGCGATGAATTTTGGTGACGACGCCAAGATTGATGGCGAACGCAAGGTGCACCGTCGCGCCTTTCTTGAGACCCAGGTTTGAGGTTTCGATGAAGACGCCGTTGGCGCTCAAGTTGCGTGCGCGGCAGAGCTTGCCGGGACGACCTGGAATCGAGACATACACTGCAGTTCTGGCGCGGTGACGTGTATGGAGACGACGCTCCATGATGTGCACTCCCGTTTCCGTCTTCGTGGTGATGTCGAGGCGATATCGCGCTCGAAGTCGGGAACGATTATGCCGTCACAATGCGCGCCTGCGAAGCCATCTTTGAGCGAGATTTTCAATGTTGGAAAGTTATGTCCATAGCACTCCACGGGCGCTGCTGCCAGCGGCGTCTTGACGCGACGAAAGCAGGAGATTTGTTTTGAATTCCGACAGCTTAACCACTCAGATCGAGCTGCCGATCGGCGTGTTCGATTCCGGCGTGGGCGGGTTGACCGTGCTCCGAGCGCTGCGCCAACGCATGCCGCACGAGCAGTTCGTCTATTTAGGCGACACTGCCCGACTACCTTACGGCACCAAGAGCGCGGAATCCGTCCTGCGCTATTCGGTGCAAGCGGCGAGCGCGCTGGCGAAGCACGGGGTTAAATGCCTCGTAATCGCGTGCAACACGGCATCTGCCGTCGCATTGAGCCCCTTGCAGGCGCGCTTCGCGCCCGTGCCGGTCATCGGCGTTGTCGAACCCGGTGCGCGGGCCGGATGCGCATGTTCGCGTTCCGGTGTAATCGCGGTGTTGGCCACAGAAGGGACCGTGCGCGGTGGCGCGTATCAACGTGCGATACGCACGTTGCGAGCCGACGCAGTGGTGCATGCTCGCGCGTGTCCCCTGTTCGTGGCGCTCGCGGAAGAAGGATGGAGCGAAGGGCCGATCGTCGAAGCCGTGGCGCATCGCTATCTAGATGCGCTGCTCGAGGAGGAGCATCCCGATACGCTGCTTTTGGGGTGCACGCACTTCCCCGTTCTCGCGCCGGCACTGCGCAAGGTTGTCGGACCGCAGATGCAGATCGTCGATTCGGCGCATACGACGGCTGTCGAGGTGGAGCGTCGCTTGCGTGAAGCCCGGTTGCTGCGCGACACCGGAGTGCCATCGCTCCGCTTGCTGGCAACGGACGGACCGGAGCGCTTTGCGCGGGTGGGTAGCTCGTTTCTCAGTGAGCCGATCCGCTCCAGTCGCGTGGAGATCCTCGATTTGAGCGAGTTCGGCTAGCCGCGACCCTGGCGTACGTTGATCGCTCGGGAGGCAGTCGGCGCTTCGTTCAGTGCTTCCGCGCGATCGCGACCCTTGAGCTTCGCCGTGTAGAGGGCGTGATCTGCCGCTTCGAGGAAAGCCGTGAGATGCGGATAACGCGACTGTGGCGTGCTGCTCACTACGCCGATCGATGCCGTCACGGCCGTGTTCGTCCCTGCGATGGGGATGGCGCGCAACGCAGCTAGCA
>CBJNAT010000106.1:0-7662 GCA_966434585.1 uncultured Gammaproteobacteria bacterium
GGAAAGCAAGAAGCGTCATTCTTGCTTCCCGCTCGCCACCTTCGGCGGCGGGGCACTTCCCTGTGCCCGCGTGGCGCTCGATGAGCAGTTTGCCAGCCTCGAGTGTCGTGCAGTTCGCGGCTCGTAGCATAGCGGACCGCGCTGTCCGACGGGCCACGGTGATACCTTAACGCTTCACTCCATAGGTTCAACTCATGATTTGGTTTCAGTCTTACACCCTTGACGATATCCAGCGCCTGCTCGTGCGTCGCCGGACGCTTGCGCAACACCTCGGAATCGAGCTCGTCGACATCGGCCCCGATTACCTCAAGGGCCGCATGCCGGTCGATGAGCGCACGCATCAGCCCTACGGCCTGCTGCACGGCGGCGCATCGGTGGCATTGGCCGAAACCTTGGCGAGCTTCGGTGCCACACTGTGCGTGGACACGAGCCGTTTCCAGGTGTTCGGCCAAGAGATCAACGCCAATCACATCCGCTCGATCGCATCCGGATATGTGCACGGCATGGCCCGACCACTGCATTTAGGCCGTCGCAGCCAGGTATGGGAAGTGCGCATCAGCGATCCCGCCGACCGCTTGGTGTGCATGTCGCGCATGACAGCGGCCGTGGTCGAAATCACCGCGTCCGCTTGAGGCAACCACCGATGCAGAAACAGTTCTCGCGAGTCGTCGTCCTTCTTGGCTGCGCCTTCATGCTCGCGGCGTGCGGCTTGAAGGGGCCACTGTACCGACCTGATGAGGCCGCGCAGGCATCCCCGAACGACGAGGACAAGCTGCGTCGGCCGCGTCCGGCGCCTCAGGCGCAGAAGGAGCCGCTGCCCGCGCCTACCGAGCAGGTCCCGCCCGTCACGCCCGTCGAGCCCGATGAGCCTACCGCCAACGGTATCGAGTCCATGCCTGCGGACGAGACACGATGACGGCGGTTCCCCACGCAGCCCAAGGGCAGCATCGCAAGCTCGTACTGGTGGATGGCTCGGCCTATCTCTACCGCGCGTTCCACGCGCTGCCGCCGTTGAGCAATTCGCGCGGCGAGCCGACGGGCGCGGTGCTCGGCGTGCTCAATATGCTCAACAAGCTCATCAAGGATGAACAGCCCCAGCTGATCGCGGTGGTGTTCGACGCGCCGGGCAAAACGTTCCGCGATGATCTCTTCGATGAGTACAAAGCGCAGCGACAGCCGATGCCAGATGATTTGCATCGCCAGATCCAGCCCCTGAGACAGGCCGTGGAGGCGCTCGGCATACCGCTGCTCACGGTGGCTGGGGTCGAAGCAGACGATGTCATAGGCACGCTTGCGCAGCGTGCGGCTGCGATGGGCGTCGACGTCCTCATCTCCACGAGCGACAAGGATATGGCGCAACTCGTCAGCGAGCACGTCACGCTCGTCAACACGATGAGCGGCACCGTGCTCGATCGCGCGGGGGTGAAAAACAAGTTCGATGTGTATCCCGAACAGATCATCGATTACCTCGCGCTCGTGGGCGATACGTCCGACAACATTCCCGGCGTGCCGAAAGTGGGGCCGAAAACCGCGGCCAAGTGGCTCAACGAGTACGGCACAGTCGCGAAGCTCCTCGAGAATGCCGCCTCCATATCGGGCAAGGTAGGCGAGAACTTGCGCGCGAGTTTCAAAGAGATCGAGCTGTCGCAGCGTCTTGCCACGATCAAGTGCGACGTGCCGCTGACGATCGACATCGAACAGCTGCAGCCCAGCGAGCCGAATGTGCCGGTATTGCGCGAACTGTACACACGGCTCGAACTACGTTCTTTGCTGCGCGCATTGAGCGGGGAGGCGCAGGGCGACGCATCTCAGCCTGCCGCCGCGGTCGAGAGTGCGACGACCCCTGTGAGTCGAGACCGTCAGTACTCGACGGTGCTGACGCAGACTGCGCTCGAGGAGCTGATCGAACAGCTGCGCGGCGCGCCGCTCGTTGCTGTCCACGTGCTCACCGATGTTGCCGAGTACATGCGCGCAGAGCTGGTGGGCTTGGCGTTTGCGACGGAGGTTGGCCGTGCGGTGTACGTGCCGTTGACGCACGACTATCCCGGCGCACCCGCGCAGTTGCCGCGCGACGACGTTCTCTCGCGCCTGCGATCGTTGCTGGAAAGCGATGCGCTGCCAAAAGTCGGCCACAACACCAAGTTCGACGCTCACGTGCTCAATCGCTACGGCGTTCAGCTGCGTGGCGTGCGCTACGACTCGATGCTGGAGTCGTACGTCTGGAACAGCACTGCCACGAAGCACGAGCTGGATGCGGTCGCACGCAAGTATCTCGGGTTTGAAGTGACGAATATCGAATCGCTCGTGGGACGCGGCGCGAAGCAGATCGATTTCAATCAAGTCGCGATCGATGGCGCAACGAGCTATGCGGCCGAGCAAGCGGATCTCGCTTTGCAGTTGCATGAGCATCTCTGGCCGAAGCTGAGCGGCATCGAAACCGTGCGGTGTGTGTACGAAACCATCGAACACCCGCTCTCGCCTGTTCTGCAGCGCATGGAACAGAGAGGCGTTCTCATCGATGGCGCCAAGCTGAAAGAACAGAGCGCGCAGCTCGCTCGGACGATGCAGGAGATTGAAGCACAGGCGCATGCCGCGGCCGGTGGACCATTCAACTTGGACTCGCCCAAGCAGTTGCAGGACGTGCTGTTCGGCAAACTCGGCTTGCCGGTGAAACGGAAAACGGCGAGTGGCCAGCCATCGACCGCCGAGGACGTGCTGGAGGAGCTCGCCGAAGAGTACGAGCTGCCGCGGCTCATCATGCAGTACCGTGCGCAAACGAAGCTCAAGTCCACCTACACCGACAAATTGCCGCTGCAAATCAATTCTGTCACTGGTCGCGTGCACACCATTTACCAACAAGCAGTCGCTGCAACAGGTCGGTTGTCCTCTGCAGAGCCGAACCTGCAGAACATCCCGATCCGCACGGCCGAGGGTCGACGCATTCGTCAGGCGTTCGTACCGCCGCAGGGCAGCGTCATCGTCGCAGCGGATTATTCGCAGATCGAGCTGCGCATCATGGCGCACCTCTCGGGTGACGCCGGTCTGCGCAAGGCGTTTGCGGAAGAGCGCGACATCCACCAAGCCACGGCGGCGGAGGTGTTTGGCTACCCGCTGGATGCAGTACCTGCCGAGCAACGACGTGCCGCGAAGGCCATCAACTTCGGCTTGATCTATGGCATGTCGGCGTTCGGGTTGGCGGCGCGGCTCGGTATCAGCCGCGGCGAGGCGCAACGGTACGTAGATCTGTACTTCGAGCGTTATCCGGGAGTACGGCGCTACATGGATCAGACACGCCAGCAGGCGCGCGAGTCAGGTTTCGTCGAAACGGTATTCGGTCGGCGCCTGTATCTGCAGGACATCAACTCCCGAAACGCAGCGATGCGGCAGTACGCCGAGCGCAGTGCCATCAACGCGCCCATGCAAGGCACCGCCGCCGACATCATCAAGCGCGCAATGATCAGCGTCGATGCGTGGCTCGCAGAGTCGAAGCTCGATGCGCGGCTCATCATGCAAGTGCATGACGAGCTCGTGTTCGAAGTGCGCCGCGAACAGGTGGAGGAGTTTTCGCAGCCGCTTCGACAACTGATGTGCCGGGCCGCCGAGCTGGATGTGCCGCTCAAGGTCGAAGTCGGCGTCGGCGAGAATTGGGACGAGGCACATTGACTCGGAACAAACCTAGCTAGTTATCCGTCGCGCTGCGCAGGGCCTCGACAGCCTGAAATGCAGCCGGCGCGAGTGGCATGCCCGAGTCGCTGTTTCATACGAATCACGTTCACCCACACAAGGAGATCACATGCGCATTGGTATTGCCTGCGTAGCATTGAGTGCATTGGCTTTTAGCTTCTCGGCCCAGGCGGCCGACAACGGCATCTATCTCGGCGTCGGCATCGGTGAGTCGAACGTGCAGGCCGACAGCGATGCCATCGGCGCCATCGATTTCGACGGTAAGGACACCGCCTGGAAAGCAATCGCCGGTATACGACCGCTGGACTGGCTGGCGGTCGAGGCGAGCTATGTCGACTTCGGCAAACCCGACGATGATGGAGTCGAGGTGGATGCGGACGGCTTCACTGCCTTTGCTGTGGGATTCGTGCCCGTCGGACCGGTCGATTTGTTCGCGAAGGTCGGGCTGATCAACTATGACGCCAAAGGCAGCCTCGAGAACGTCGGCAATGTGATCGACGACGAAGGGACTGAATTGGCCTACGGGCTAGGGGTTCAGTTCAGGCTTCTGAGTCTGGCCATCCGTGGCGAGTACGAAAAGTTCGATGTGGACGAGCTCGACGATGCCGACATGCTGTCGGTGAGCGTGACATACACGTTCCTTTGATTGCTCAGCTGTCTGTGGCGCGGGCGCTACAAATTGAGCGCTCGAGAGTGAACCTTTAGGCGCGCCAAGGGCTTGGCTTCGTGGCACATAAACTACTGAAATGCAGGGAATTTCCAGCTAAATTTCCTGCGAAATCGCGCGGAACTTCAGTGCCCAACGGCACGTCTCAATCCCCGAGCGTCGGCCAGGACGCTCTCGCCCGCTAACCTCCCTGAGTGGGCGACAAACCCGGTTTATCCCCATGCCGGGTTGGTCTAGCCCCGGTGGCTCAAGAGCCACCGGGGTATTTTTTTGCCTGGGTCTCTTTCGCCGGCTGCCACGTTCCGTCGAGCAGCTTTAGCACCGCGGTTCGGGCCTCCTCGACACCGGTCTTCTTGAGCGCCGAGAACAACTGTGCCGTCGCCAAGTGGCCGGTCTCCTCGATGACCCGCCTCCAGCTCGCGAGCGCTTCGCTCTTACTGAGCTTGTCGGCCTTGGTCAGCAGCAGGTGAACCGGCAGCTGATGCAACTTGACCCACTCGAGCATCTGCCAGTCGTAATCGGTGAGCGGTCGCCGCGCGTCCATGACGATTACGATCCCGCTCAAGCTCGAGCGCCGCTCGACGTAGCGGGAGAGCAGATCCCGCCAGTGTTGCTGCATCTCGACCGGAACCTTTGCGAAACCGTAACCAGGTAAGTCCGTGAGCCGCCGCTGCGGCCCGAGTTGGAAGAAGTTGATCAGCTGCGTGCGACCGGGCGTCTTGCTGACGCGCGCCAGGCGGGTGCGACCGGTGATCGCGTTCAACGCGCTCGACTTGCCCGCGTTCGAGCGCCCGGCGAAAGTGACCTCGGCGCCGACGTCCGCTGGAAATTGCTGCGGTTGCCAGGCGCTCTTCAGGAACTCCGTGTTCGGAAACTTATGCATTGGAGGTATTCGGCGAGGCTTTGTGGCGGGGCGATGAAACTCGCGCCTAGTGTACAATCCGCCGCCTTTGCGACCGGTCCACTGCAAACAACACCGGCGCCACAATCGACCCTTCCGGAGTGTTGAGATGAAGTTTGAGTCCCTGCTGTTGCCTGTGCTGATTGCCTGCGCGTCCGCGCCTGCATGGGGTGAAGGTTCCGCAGAAGTAGGTCAGGCCAAATCGGCGGTGTGCGTCGCCTGTCATGGCGTCGATGGCAACAGCGCAAATCCGGAGTGGCCGAATCTGGCGGGTCAATCGCCGGTCTACACGGTTCGACAGCTGCAGGCGTTCAAGTCGGATGCACGCCAGAATCCGCTGATGACGCCGATGGCGAAACCGTTGAGCGCGCAAGACATGCAGGATCTGGCGGCGTACTTCGCCAAGCAGCAGCGTCGCGGCGGGGAAGCCGAACCCGGCAAGGTCGCCCTCGGTGAACGTCTTTATCGCGCCGGCGACAAAGCACGAGGCATTCCAGCCTGCGGGTCGTGCCACGGCCCGAATGGCAACGGCAATGGTCCAGCGGGCTACGCTGCCATTGGGGGCCAGCATGCCACCTACGTCGTCGCACAGTTGAAAGCCTACAGATCCGGAACTCGCCAGACTGATCCGAATCAGATGATGCGCAACGTCGCGGCGAGCTTAAGCGATGAGCAGATCGACGCTGTCGCGTCGTACGTGCAAGGCTTGCGTTAATCCTCCCGGTAGGACTTTGTGCCGATTGCGTCGAGGTGGTTCATGAAGCGGCTGCTTTCCGCGTGTCTGATGCTGTGGCTGGTCGTGGGCGTATCGGCCTGCGGTAAGAAGGAAGAAGCAGCGCCACCTGCCCCACCCGCGCCACAGGCTGAAGCACCCGCGCCAACATCTCCCGCTGCCCCGTCGGATGCGACGCAACCCGAGGCTCCCGCCACTTCTGCCGAAGGTGAAGCAGCGCAGCCTGCCGCGCAGCTGAGCGAAACCGCGGATCCGGTCGAAGCAACCGAAACAGCGGACACCGGAACCCAGCCGTCACTGCGCCTGGGAGGCCCCGCTTCAGAGCCTGCCAGCAAGCGGTTCCAGGAGGGCGTGAACTACAAGCGTGTGGTGCCGGCCCAGCGCACCAACGTCGCGCCTGACAAAGTCGAGATCATGGAAGTGTTCTGGTACGGCTGCCCGCACTGCTACTCGCTCGACCCCGCGATCGAGTCATGGCGGCACAACGGCAAGCCGGATTTCGTCGAGTTCTCGCGAGTGCCGGCCATGTGGAGCACGATTCACCGCACGCATGCGCGCGTGTTCTATACCGCTGAACTGCTGGGCAAGCTGGAACAAGTGCACTCGAAGATCTTCCGAGCGGTTCAAGCGGAAGGCAATCATTTGGACACGGACGAAAAAATCCAAGCCTTCTTCGTTGCGCAAGGCGTAAGCGAGGTCGACTTCAAACGTGCTTATTCATCCTTTGCGGTGGAGAGCAAATTGAAGCGTGCCGAGATGATCGGGCGTGCCTACCGCATCGACGCCGTGCCCATGTTCACGATCAACGGCAAGTACACCACCGGCGTTGGCGACGCGGGCGGCGAGAAGCAGCTGTTCGCTCTGCTGAACGAAGTCGCGACAGCGGAGCACGGCGGCCGTTGAGCCGCTGACCGCTGAGCGAAGGCGATGCTCAACGCGCTCACTGCGAGCCAGCATCGCCTTCTGCCGGTCAATCTAGCGGCCGGCGAGCAAGTCCCTGAAAACGCGGTCTGGATCGACCTGCTCGAACCCACGAGCGAAGAAGAGCAGCTCATCGAGCGCACGTTCAAGATCGATGTGCCGACGCGCGAGGAAATGCGCGAGATCGAAACGTCGAACCGCCTCTACGAGGAGAACGGCACGCTCTACATGACGATGACCGTCGCCGCGAAGCTCGACACCGAGCGCCCGGAGAGCGCGGCCGTCACGTTCATCCTGTCGCAGGGCAGGCTGGTCACAAATCGCTACGTGGACACGAAACCCTTCCGCAGCTTCGCTACGTATGCCGAACGTAACGGCGGGAGCACACAGAGCGGGGCAGCGGTGCTGGTCGGGCTGATCGAAGCCTTCGTTCAACGGATCGCGGACGTGCTCGAACGCGTCGGCGCCGATGTCGATGCGATGTCCGGAACCATCTTCAACCGCGTTAGCGGCAAGCCGCCGAAGAGCGAAGATCTGCGCGCATTGCTCGAGAGGATCGGCTTCTGCGGCGAGCTCGATTCGAAGGCGCGGGAAAGTCTGGTCAGCCTAGGAAGGCTCCTGATGTTCGTGCAGCAGGCGCAGGTGCCGGACTTCACCGACGAGCTGCGCTCACGCTTCCGGTCGAGCAGTCGCGACGTCAACGCGCTGTCCGACTATGCAACCTTCCTATCCGGCAAGGTGAGTTTCCTGCTCGAG
>CBJNAT010000107.1:0-7634 GCA_966434585.1 uncultured Gammaproteobacteria bacterium
GAGCGCTAATCCTCGTTCTCGATCAGCAATCCGATCGGCGTGCCGGTCGTGCGGCCTTCGAAGACGTCAGAGAGGATCCTGACCTGATCAGGCTCGCGACGCTGGCTGGTGTGACGCGAGGTGCCGGTACGACGACGTTCGAGGTCCGGCTGAATATCGGCTTCGGACAACTCCAGTCCGGGAGGGCAGCCATCCACGATCGCGCCGAGCGCCGGGCCGTGGCTCTCCCCGAACGTGGTCACGGTGAACAGTTTGCCGAAAGTATTGCCGGACATGAGATCGCCTGAGCCTCGAGTTCGGCTTGGATTCTACCGGCTGAACTGCGCCCGATGTGCGCGCAACTCAGCGGCGCTCAAAACGAATACGCCACCGCCGCCATGGCTGAACTCGAGCCACACGAACGGCACTTCCGGAAAAGCACTCGCAAGCGCCTCCTCGGAATTGCCGACTTCGACGAACAATGCACCTTCATCGGCAAGGTGCTGCTCGGCCCCGGCAAGGATGCGACGCACGACGTCGAGGCCGTCCGTACCGCCATGCAGCCCCATCCGGGGCTCGCGCTCGTATTCCTCAGGCAACTCCGCCATCTCTTCATCGCCGACATACGGCGGATTGGCGAGGATGAGCTCATAGCGTCGGCCAGCGAGCGCGGAATACACATCCGACTGTACGAGATGGACGCGCTGCTCCACGCCGTGTCGCGTGACGTTCATGCGCGCAACCTCGAGCGCATCTGCCGAGAGATCAACTGCATCGACGTCGGCTCCAGGCAATGCGAGCGCGGTTGCAATTGCGATGCATCCGGACCCCGTACCGATGTCGAGCACACGCTTCACTGCGGCAGATTCAACCCAAGGCTGGAACTCGGACTGGATCAACTCGGCGATGGGTGAACGCGGCACGAGGACGCGCTCGTCTACATAGAACTCGTGACCAGCAAACCACATCCGGTGCGTGAGATACGCCGCGGGCACACGCTCCTCGATGCGCCGCTCGAGCAACTGCAGCGCCAGCGAGCGTTGTTCGTGTGTGAGCACCGTCGCGTAGGCCGCGGGCGCATCTTCATGCCGCAGCTGCGCTGCGAAGAACACCAACTCGGCCGCCTCGTCGATGGCGTTGTCGGTGCCATGTCCGAACCACACGCCCGCATCCAGCATCGCCTGTGCGCCCAGCTGTATGAGCGCGCCGGCGTCAACCGACTCTGGCACGGCGAGGTTAACCATGGGACACGAAGCCGGCGCGTGCGGCGCGCGTGCAATAATCCGCTGCCACTCTCTTCGGGTTCAGCATGCAACGCACTCGTCCACTCTCCATTCTGCTCACGACCATCGTCGGCATTTTAGCGGCGCTGGGCGGCCTCTGGCTCTCGCATCTCGTGTTCGACCAGAAGGCAGCGCCGTCAACTACGAACGCCACGGTGTTGCAGCCCACGCGGCCGCTACCCGCATTCGATCTGGTTGACGACGAAGGCAAACCCTTCTCGCGTGCTGACCTGAGGGGCCACTGGTCTCTAGTGTTCTTCGGGTTCACGCACTGCCCCGCGATCTGTCCCAACACGCTCACGCTGTTGCAGCAAACCAAGACGGCACTGGCAGATCTTCCGGCCAAGCAGCAGCCCCAAGTCGTTCTCATCAGCGTCGATCCGGAGCGCGACACGCCCGCGAAGATGCGCGAATACGTGCGCTTCTTTGGCCCGACGCTGCGCGGTGTAACCGGCGATGCGGAGCGGATTGCGGCGCTCACGCAAGCACTCGGTGTGCCCGTCAGTCGTGTCGAGTTACCCAACGGCGATTACACCGTCGATCACTCGGCCGCCATCTTCCTGGTGAATCCACGCGGCGAGTTCAATGCTCTGTTCTCGAGTCCCAAGAGCTCGCAAGACATCGCCGGCGACTACCGCATCATCGTGAAGGCCGCATCATGAGCGCGCCCGCTTCGACGTCGCTCAGCGATCACGGCTTCGCGCTCTTGCAGTCCGTGCTGCCGAAGCATGTGCTGTCGCGCTTCATCCATCGCCTCATGCGGACACGCCGGCCGTGGCTGAAGCGCCTGCTCATCCAGCAGTTCATGAAAGGCTACGCGGTGAATATGCAGGAAGCGGTGCAAAGCGACCCGCTCGCCTACGAGAGCTTCAATGCGTTCTTCACGCGAGCGCTGAAGGAAGATGCACGCATTTGGGCAGACTGTACGGAAACGATCATCAGCCCGGTCGATGGGATGGCGAGTCAATCGGGACGCATCGATGACGAATCGATGTTGCAGGCCAAGGGCCACACGTATCGCCTGACCGAGTTGCTCGCGCGCGATGTCGACATGGTTCAGACGTTTCGCAACGGCGCGTACACCTGCATCTATCTGGCGCCCTTCAACTATCACCGTATTCACATGCCGGTCGCAGGCCGATTGCGCACGACCGTATACGTCCCCGGGGAATTGTTCAGCGTGAACGCCGCCACTGCGCGCACGGTCCCGAACGTCTTCGCACGCAACGAGCGAGTCATTTGCGACTTCGACACGGCGCTGGGCCGTATGAGTGTGATCCTCGTGGGGGCCTTGTTCGTCGGCAGCATCGAAACAGTCTGGTGCGGCGAAGTGAATCCTCCACCTCGAGGACGCAAGAGCGTGCGTCGCATCGAGACGGGCGCTGGACTCGAGCTCGCGCAGGGAGCAGAGCTCGGTCGGTTCAACATGGGCTCCACCGTCATCCTGCTGTTCGAGCCGAATCGCATCGAGTGGTCGAAGGAGTTGCGACCCGGCGCCATCCTGCAACTCGGCAAGCCGATCGCTCGGCGCACGCATGTCTGAGTGGCGGCCCACGGCGAGTATCGCGACGCTCGAGGTGCGCGCACGGCTGCTGCGTGCCATTCGCGAGTATTTCGCAGCGACGCGCACACTCGAGGTCGAGACGCCGACACTGAGCGCCGCCGCGGTCACGGACGTGCATTTGGCAAGCGTCGTGGCGCAGGTGAACGGCCACACTCGCTACCTGCACACCTCTCCCGAGTACGCGATGAAGCGCCTGCTGGCTGCTGGATGCGGCGACATCTATCAGATCGCGCGCGTATATCGAGATGGCGAATCCGGTCGTCATCACAATCCCGAATTCACCTTGATCGAGTGGTATCGCGTGGGCCTCGACCATCACACACTGATGTCGGATGTCGAACGGCTCATCACCACCGTACTACCTGCGGAACGCAATTTCGATCGGGCCGAGCGGCTGAGCTATCGAGAGGCGGTGCAACTGCATGCCGGTGTCGATCCTTTCGACGATGCCTTGCCGGTGCTGATCGCGCGGCTCGAAAACGAAGGCATCGACGTGCCCTCTTCTCTATCGCGCGATCGTGACGCGTGCCTGGATCTACTGATGGGCACGCTGGTCGGACCACGACTCGGCTGGGATCGCCTGAGCTTCGTGTACGACTACCCCAAGTCACAGGCAGCACTGGCACGGGTACGTGGCGCAGTAGCTTCGCGCTTCGAGGCTTACTTGCAGGGCATGGAACTCTGCAATGGCTTTCATGAGCTCGGCGATGCAGCGGAACAGCGCAACCGTTTCGAGTCCGACAATGAGGAGCGCGCAAGACGCGGTCTACGAGCGATGCCCATCGATGAGCGGTTCCTGCAGGCACTTGGGCATGGCATGTCGGATTGCGCAGGTGTGGCCTTGGGCTTCGATCGCCTCGTGATGTGCGCGATCGGTGCAACGCACATCGATGAAGTACTGGCATTCCCGCTGGAGAGAGCCTGAACGCATTGCGTCTGGTGACTGGTAAGAGCGTCTGTTTCTCAGCTTCTTCCCGATCAAAAGTCACAAGTCACTCTCGTCTCACCCCTTCCCGCGCGACAAATATTCGCTGGTCCGCGTATCGACGCGAATCACTTCACCTTCATTGATGAAGAGCGGCACGCGGACGACCGCACCTGTTTCGAGTTTCGCCGGCTTCGCACCGCCCGTTGCCGTATCGCCACGCACGCCCGGATCGGTTTCGACGATCTTGAGCTCGACGTGTGCAGGTGGGGTCACGGTCAATGGCACGCCGTTCCATAGCATCACCGTGCAGCTCATCCCATCCTTCACCCACATCGAGGTCTCGCCCATCGCTTCCTTGCCGGCGGTGTATTGCTCGAAGGTCTCCGGCACCATGAAGTGCCAGAACTCACCGTCGTTGTAGAGAAATTGCATTTCGGTTTCGACGACGTCCGCCGCCTCGACGGTGTCGCCGGACTTGAACGTGCGCTCGATCACGCGCCCCGTCTTGAGATTACGAACCTTGACGCGATTGAAGGCCTGCCCTTTGCCGGGCTTGACCATCTCGTTCTCGACGATGGCGTACGGATCATTCTCGAGAATGATCTTGAGACCGGATTTGAATTCGTTCGTGCTGAAACTCGCCATGTCGGCACCGCTGTGAGTCTGCGAGAATGAGGTGGAACGGCGTGCGTACGCCGCCAAAAGGGCGCCGATGATAGCCGCAAGCTCCACCGCAGACCAGCCAGACGCAGCGCCCAGCGCAATGCAGGTCCCTGCCGAATGGCAGCGTGAACTGGCACAGGCCATCAGCCACCCACGTGAGCTGTTGGATATTTTGGGCCTGTCGCGCGAGTGGCTAGCGCCTGCTCATCGAGCGGCGGAGTCGTTTTCACTGAGGGTGCCGCGCGGCTTCGTGCGGCGCATGCGGCGCGAAGATCCCAACGATCCGTTGCTCCTGCAGGTGCTGCCGCTCGGGCTCGAACTCGAGCACCATGAGGACTTTTCTTTCGACCCCGTACAGGACCTGGGGCATCGCGCGGCGCCCGGCCTGTTGCACAAGTACGAAGGACGAGCGCTACTGATCGCAACCGGCGCCTGCGCGGTCCACTGCCGGTACTGCTTTCGGCGTCATTTCCCCTATGCCGAGGAAACCGCGCACGGTGCCCTCTGGCAGGCGGCGCTCGACCAGTTGCGCGCCGACTCGAGTATCAGCGAAGTGATCTTGAGCGGCGGCGACCCACTGAGCCTCGGCGAGCAACGTCTAGAGCGGCTAACGGACGACTTGCGCCACATCCCTCATTTGCGACGCCTGAGAGTTCATACCCGCTACCCCGTCGTGCTTCCCGAGCGCGTCAGCGATCGCCTCATCCGTTGGCTGCAGGGTCTGCCCTGGCCCACCGTCATGGTTATCCACTGCAATCACGGCAACGAGATCGACGACAGCGTCACTGCGGCCTGCGCTCGATTGCGGGCTGCCGGTGTCACCCTGCTAAACCAGTCGGTTTTGCTCGCGCGCGTGAACGACTCCACAGACGCGCTCGCCGATTTGAGCGAAAAGCTGTTTGCAGCCGGGGTACTCCCCTATTACCTGCATCTATTGGACCGAGTTCAAGGCGCAGCGCATTTCGAGGTGTCAGAGTCGCGGGCACGGGAGCTCGTGCGCGAGATACGCAGCCGCCTCCCCGGCTACCTCGTGCCGCAGCTGGTGCGCGAGATCGCGGGAGAGCCGTCGAAGACGCCGATCGCTTAACGAAGGAAAGAGTTTTGGCTGAGCACAATGCAGTAGCGATGATCGTCCTGGCGCCGCAGCAGGAGTTCGTCGAGATCATCAACAGCACGATGCGCAATGGCGGCATTGCCGTGCGCTGCAATTGGATTCGCGAGCTCAACGATCTGAGCGATGCGTTCACGCAAATTCGCGCGCAAATGTGCGTCGCGCATGTGGGCGCCAGCGCGGATGAGATGAAGACGGTAGCAACCTTGCGCAACCAGTTCGCTGCCGACGTGCCGCTCGTGTTCCTGCGCGATGAGGTCGATGAGCACGTCATCGCTGCCGCGATGCAGTTGGGCGCGCGGGATGTCGTGACACTCAAGCAGCGCGCGCGACTCTACGCCGTGCTCGCACGCGAGCTCGAATCGCACCGTTTCCGCCAGCAGCTCGATCTGACTATTCGTTCGGCACGGGAGTACCGCGAGCAGTTGAAGTCATTCATGGCGGGGTCGGCCGATGCGATTGCCCACATCCAAGAAGGGATCGTCGTGGACGCGAACCCCGCTTGGGTGGAATTGCTGGGCTACTCGGAGGTGGAGGCAGTCGTAGGTCAGCCGCTGATGGACTTCTTCGATGCCGATACGCACGCCGCACTGAAAGGCGCACTCACGGCGACGTTGCAGGACAAATTCACCGGGCATCCGCTGCGCGCCAACAGCCTGTTGAGCGACGGCTCGACGTTGCCGTTGGCGATGGAGTTCTCGCGCTCCGAGTTCGACGGTGACCCGGCCGTTCGCGTCTGCATCGCTGCGAAGAAGAAGGAAACGGGCGATCTCAACGCTCAGTTGTCCGACGCGCTCGAGCGCGACGCGGCCAGTGGGTTCCTACAACGCAAATGCTTTCTCGACCGACTGTGTCAGTCGCTGGCCGTACCCATCAAAGCCGGCGTCCGCGAGTTGCTGCTCATCGGGCCTGACAAGTTTCAGAAAATCGTCGAGGACGTCGGGCCGCTGGCACAGGAAGACTTCATCGCCCACTTCGCCGCCGTGCTGCGCGAACACCTGCAGCCCAACGATCTCGCGGGCCGCTTCAGTTCGGGCACGTTCATGGTGCTGCTGGAGCGCGGCACGAGCGGCGATATCGAAAGTTGGTCGGCCAATCTGCTGCGTAAGATCTCCACTGCCGTCATTCATGCAGGTGACAAGTCGACCGCATGCACCGCGAGCATCGGCGTCGCGCTCCTCGATCCGCGCGCCCCGGATCTGCTCCACGCACTGCGCGATGCCGAGGATGCGCTGCAGGTTGCGCAGGACACCGGCGGCAACAAGATTCACCTGGTCGATCGTCTCGATGAAGACACGAAGCAGGAGATGAAGGACAAGATCTGGGCGAAGCTGATCAAAGCTGCGCTCATGGAGAACCGCTTCCGCCTGCTGCAACAACCGATCGCGAGCCTCCTGGGCGAGGACCGTGGGATGTTCGATGTGCTCGTGCGTATGGTGAACGAGCAAGGCGAGGAAGTGCTGCCATCCGAATTCATCCCCGCGGCTGAACGCCACGACTTGATGAAGAACATCGACCGCTGGGTGCTCGCCGCAGCGATGACGTTCTGCGCGAGCCGTCCGGTGAAGCGGATGTTCGTGCGTCTCTCGAGAGATTCCGTCCGCGACAAATCCCTGATGCCGTGGCTCACCAATCAGCTGAAGAGCTCGCGAGTCGAGCCAGGCCGCATTGCGATCCAGGTGAGCGAACAGATCGCGGCCGACTATCTCGCGGATGCCGCGGACTTGGCGAAGAGTTTGCGCCAGAGCGGTTTCAAGTTCGCCCTCGAGCACTTCGGCACAGGCCGCAACTCCAAGAAGCTGCTCGTCGAGTTGCCCACCGATTTCGTAAAGATCGACGGCACGCTCATGCAGGGGCTCGCCGTCGACGCAAATCGCCAGCAGCTCGTCCGCGAGCTCGTCGATGTGGCGCGATCCAAGAACATGGCTACCATCGCCGAGCGCGTGGAAGACGCCAACACCATGGCCGTGCTCTGGCAGCTCGGCATCGAGTTCATTCAGGGATATTTTGTGAATGAGCCGGAGCAGGTGGTGATGGGGTAGCAGTCAGCTAGCCAGCTAGCTTGCTAGCCAGAGTTGTCGCGTTCTTGGCTAGCCGACTAGCCAA
>CBJNAT010000108.1:0-7597 GCA_966434585.1 uncultured Gammaproteobacteria bacterium
TAATCCAGGTACAAATCAATCGCGAGCGCTACAGCAATGACTGCTGAAATCAGGATCAGCAGCTGCAATCCGAAGATGGCGCCCACCAACCCAAAACCCGCCTCTTCTGCAGAAACGCGACGCTTGACCTTCACCTTGGGGCAGGCCCTAGAGTCGTGCCATGGACGTAAGTCATCAGCGTCGTCTGACAATCGGCGAGTACGCTGCGGCGACGCAGCTTACAGCCAAGGCGCTTAGGCTTTACGAAGAGCAGGGTCTTATAAAACCAAGCGCTGTCGACCCTACCACGGGGTATCGGTACTACCAGCCCGAGCAGGTTGCGACCGGTCGACTCATCCGGACATTGCGCGAGATGAATCTATCGCTGGCACAGATCGGCCAAGTACTCGCAACTTCAGGCGGATTGCAGCCGGCACTGCTGCGTGACTTCCTTCAGGAAGCCGAGCACCGTCTCGCGCGTGAACGCTCTGCGTATCAGTCCGCGCTCCTCATGCTCCGCCCCAAGGTCGCTGGCACTGTTGAACCAGTGGAAGAGCATGAGGCTTCGCAAAAGCTGGTCGCACTCTTCAGCCTGATGACGAATCGGACTTCGTTTGTCGAACATGCACTGCAGGCGCTCACGATCCACGAGTCCGCACTTCGACCTTACCGAGTCGACAGGCAGGCCGACTGCGCGTTCGCGCTGCTGGAGCCATTAACCGATGACGACGCGAGAATCGAGCTCGCAATCCCGATCGATGCGGATGCGAACCTGAGCGATCTCACGACGCGTCGTGTTTCGGCGCGACGTTATGCATCCGTAGTGGCATCACCGTCTACTCCCGCTGATGGCTTTACGTCGTGTATCGACGCCCTTTTCGATTGGTTCGACCGGAAAGGCATCGAGGCCGTAGGCTATCCAGAAGTCGTGTTCCGCACAGACAGCGATGATCTCGGCGCGACGGTCAGATGGGCATTCAATGCAGACAACAATGCGTGAGCTAGCGAGCCATGGCAAAGCACCTTTCGACGCAAGCGGTCTATGAGCAGTTGGGACTGCAGGATGGTCCTCGCCTCCTCGACGTTCGATCGAATGAGGATTTCGCTCGGCTACCAAAGATGATCCCTGGCGCAATGAGTTTTGATGCGCAACGCACTGCCGCTTCGGCGCACAGTTTCCCGCCTCAACGTCCTATTGCGCTCTATGCGAGCCGTGCACACGACCTCGGACCAACCGCACAAGCGCTTGCTGCGCGCGGACTGCGTGTTTCGATCATCGAAGGGGGAATTGAAGGTTGGCTCGATGAGAACCGTCCGACGATCAAAGCACGCCCGGAGTCTGGCGTGCCTGGCGGATCTCGGTGGGTGACGCGAGAACGTCCAAAGATCGATAGGATCGCATGTCCATGGCTCATTCGACGATTCATCGATCCGCTCGCGACGTTCTTCTACGTGCCGGCAACGCGGGTGCGTGCCGAGGCCACTGCACTGGAAGCGCAGCCGTATGACATTCCGGATGTCACATTTTCTCATCGCGGCCCGAAGTGCAGCTTCGATGCATTCTTAGAAGAATTCGACCTGCGCGACCCGATCGTGAACGAGCTTGCGAAAATCGTTCGCGCCGCCGACACAGCCAATCTGGACGAATCGCGTGAGGCACCCGGTCTGCTCGCAATATCTCTCGGGCTATCGGCATCCATCAGCGACGATCAATTGCTGCTGGAGCAAGGAATGGTCGTCTACGATGCACTCTATACGTGGTGCAAGCGTGCTCCCGATGAAACTCATTCGTGGCCACAGAAGGTGGCTTCGCGGTGAGCGTTGGGAGCAGCTCGGAGGCTACGATCGCAACCGCCTCGCAAGATGTGCGGGTGCCGCACGAGCCGCTTTCGCGTCTCTTCATGCGCTTCCTTCATTTCGGACTCCTGGCATGGGGTGGCCCGATCGCGCAGATCGCAATGCTGAGACGCGCCTTCGTCGAGGAAGAGCGGTGGGTTACGAGCCATCAGTTCAATCGAATCCTCGCTCTGTACCAGATATTGCCAGGGCCGGAAGCGCACGAGATGTGTGTCTATTTCGGCATGCTGGCTCGTGGCCGCATTGGCGGTCTTCTCGCCGGGCTCGGGTTCATGCTCCCAGGATTCGCGCTCATGTTTGCTCTTTCGTGGGCATACGTGAATCTCGGTCTCGACCTGCGAGGCGACTTCGCCCTCGTGTTCGCGGCGGTGCAGGCCGCTGTCGTCGCATTGATCGTGCGAGCCGTCCATCGCATTGGTGGTCACGTCCTCGCTGACGTGTCGTTGTGGGTGATCGCAGCGGCAACTGCTGGCGCGAGTTTCGCGGGCGTCCATTTCACCGTACTGCTGGTTGCCGGCGGATTCATCTGTGTGGTCGGCAAGCACTCACCCCGCTTCGCGATGGCCGCGGCCGCGATTGGCTCTGTCGCAACGCTAACCTGGTATTACTCAACGCAGCCAGCGCTCCACGAGCTTGTGAGTCATCGCGATCCCGCGATCAGCTCCGCCTCCTTGACCGCCCTCTTCTGGTGTGGCCTCAAGGCGGGGAGTCTGACCTTCGGGGGCGCCTACACTGTGATTCCTTTCCTGCAGCGTGACGCGGTGACGCGCGGCGCGTGGATGACGAACGCGCATTTCATGGACGGCATTGCACTTGCCGGTCTTTTGCCCGCACCACTCGTGATCTTTGCAACGTTTGTCGGCTATGTGGCAGGCGGTCCGCTCGGTGCGATCGTCATGACGATCGGCGTCTTCCTGCCCGCGTTCGCATTGACACTCGTTGCGCATGATCCGCTCGAGCGACTCGTCCACGACACGCGAGTGAAGACGTTTCTCGAAGGTGTCACCGCAAGCGTCGTCGGCATCATCGCCGCAACGGCGTTCGGCCTCATGATCGCGAACCTGCGCAGCGCCGTATCCATCGTGGCATTCGTGATGTCGCTAGCTGCGCTTTTCTATTGGAACCATCGCCTATTGGTGCCCCTCATCGTGGCGATAGCCATCGTGTTCGGTTTTGTCGCAACGGCGATATCGAGCTGAGTACAGGTTCATGCGGGCAACGAACGCCCACTAACTTGCAGGCAACTCTGGCGCGACACTGCACCGCTGTGGCGCAGACAAGCACAGCTCAGGCGTTCAACCTCCCGTTTCGCGCCCTCGAGCGAGCCTTCGCTCCGCGAGCGCAGCTAACAACGTGGCGCCAGTCGCTAGCACTTCATCGTTGAAGTCATAAGCGGGATCGTGCAACGGAGCTGCGTGATCCGCCGAGCCCTGACCCAGCCATACGTAAGCGCCTGGCACTTTGCGCAGCATGAATGCGAAGTCTTCCGATGTGGCGGCTGGACTGTCGGCGACGAGAGATCGACCGAACAGCGCGTGACTGGTGTCGAGAACGTGTCTTGCGCATTCGGCGTCGTTGATGGTCGCGGGGTAATAGCGCATGTACTCGACGTGCGCGTTGCACCCAACGGCCTTCGCCGTGCCTGCCACGAGCTCACGAAGCGCGGCTTCGATCTTGTCCTGAGTTGCAGCGTCAAACGTTCGTACCGTGCCCGTCATCTTCACTTCTGACGGGATCACGTTGTGCGAGGTGCCGCCTTGGATACGGGTGACGGACAACACAGCGGCGGCATTCGGATCGATTCGTCGGGCTACCAACGTATTTGCACCCATAACGATCTGCGCCGCGCACAAAATCGTGTCCGATGTGAAGTGAGGTTGTGCGGCGTGCCCACCGGGACCGGATACAGTGATCTCGAAACGATCGGCGGCGGCCATGATCGGCCCAGGGCGGGTCGCAATCGTGCCCGCGGGCAACGAGGGCCAGTTGTGCAGCGCGTAGATCTCCGCGCAAGGAAATCGCTCGAACAGCCCGTCATCGATCATCGCCTGGGCGCCGGCTTGCCCCTCCTCCGCGGCTTGGAAGATCAGATGAACGCGGCCATTGAAGCGGCGTGTTTGCGCAAGGTATCGAGCCGCCCAGAGGAGCATCGCGGTATGGCCGTCGTGACCACAACTGTGAGCGATGCCTTGATGAATGCTCGCGTGCGGCACGCCCGTGCTTTCATGGATAGGTAAAGCGTCCATGTCCGCGCGCAATCCAATCGCACGATCGGAGGTTCCTGCACTGAGCACGCCGACGAGACCGGTCTTGCCGATTCCTTCGTGCACTTCGATGCCCCACGCGCGCAGGCGCCCAGCGATCAGCGCGGACGTGCGCCACTCGTTGTAGGCGAGCTCCGGATGCCGATGGATGTCACGCCGGATGGCGCGCATCTCCTTCGCGAATTCGGACATTGCTGCGAGTATCGAACGATTCATTCGAGCGGCCCTGGCCGTGTGTGAGTTAGCAGGAATCGGCATTGGCCGCAGACCAGCCGCCAACCAGCCATGAGCATGCTGCCAGTAGCGCAGCAATCTATGCTGATTCGGTTTACGCAAACAGCGTTTTGTTCGCTGGCAGCGGCGGCGAATGCCGCGATCAGTTTCCCGACGCGTGATGAAGTATGAAACAGCGATTCGGGCGCTTGCCACTCGCGCAGAGGACCTTGATGGCTATCGAACACGCGGATCAGTTTTACATCGACGGTCGATGGCAAACCTGCACGACCTCCGCGCGCACGCCTGTGACGAATCCGGCTTCGGAACAGCTCGTGGGCCACATCGCCTCGGGCGCAGCCGACGAGGTGGATCAAGCGGTGGCGGCCGCCCGCAAGGCATTCTCTTCCTTCTCGCAAATGTCGGTCGAGAAACGCCTGGCGTTGCTGGGTCGAGTCCTCGAGCTGATCCAGCAGCGCGCGGAGCTGTTCGTCGATGCGATGGTGACGGAGATGGGCGCCGCAATTACCTTTGCTCGTGCCTCCCAGGTGCCGTTTGCAGTCGAGCACGTCCGCGTGGCCATCGAGGTGCTACGTGAATACCCGTTCCTCAGGGTCAACGGCACGACTGCGACGGCAAAGGAAGCGATCGGCGTCTGCGCGCTGATCACGCCGTGGAACTGGCCTCTCTATCAGATCACCGCCAAAGTCGCGCCCGCGATCGCGGCTGGTTGCACGGTCGTGCTAAAGCCCAGCGAGCTCTCGCCCTACAGCGCGTTGCTCTTCGCCCAGGTCATGCACGATGCCGGCGTGCCCGCTGGCGTCTTCAACATGATCAATGGCACCGGCGAGGTGGTAGGCGCCACGCTGGCTGCGCATCCAGACGTCGACATGATCTCCATCACGGGCTCCACGCGCGCCGGTGTGCTCGTGGCACAGGCGGCAGCACCGACAGTGAAGCGAGTCGTGCAAGAGCTCGGCGGCAAGTCACCCAACGTTTTCCTCGACGATGCCGATTTCGAACAGGGCGTTGCCAAGGGCGTGCTCGCAGGATTCCGCAATGTCGGCCAGTCGTGCAGCGCGCCGACTCGGATGCTGGTCCCGATCGCTCGGCTCGCCGAAGTGGAAGAATTGGCGGCAAAGGCGGCAGCCGACATCCGCGTGGGCGATCCCTGGCTCGAAGACACGACGTTGGGTCCCCTTGCCAATGCCGCTCAATATCAGCGCGTGCAGACGATGATCGCCGCCGGCATCGAAGAAGGCGCCAAGTTGATCTGCGGTGGCCCCGGTCGGCCAGAAGGTTTGCACCGCGGCTTCTTCGCGCGCCCGACGATCTTCTCGCAAGTCGTGCCGACGATGCGGATCGCGCGTGAAGAAATCTTCGGCCCCGTGCTGTCGATCATGCCGTATCGCGATGAGGAGGAAGCTGTCGCCATCGCCAACGACACGGTCTACGGACTCGGAGCGCACATTCAGTCTCGCGATCGCGACCGTGCGCGTCGTTTCGCATCACGTATCCGCGCCGGGCAGGTTCATATCAACTATCCCGCCTGGAGCGGGCATGCGCCCTTCGGCGGCTACAAGCGCTCCGGCAATGGGCGTGAATATGGCGTGTTCGGTTTGGAAGAATATCTCGAGACGAAGGCCATCCTGGGCTACTAGGTCGACTGCGATGACACAGCCTTCATGCATGGCGATCCGCACGACCGCGAGTGGAATCTGTACGCGACAACTCAACCTGCGAATGACGCAACGATGATCGATCCAGTCCTGCACGCGCCCTTAGTTACGCTGGGAGATCTCGCCACTCCCTGCCTGATTCTCGATGCCGACCGAATGGACCGCAACATCGCTCGGCTGCGAAGAAGGCTCGATGGCTTAGGCGTGGCGCTGCGTCCTCACCTCAAGACAGCGAAGTCGATCGAGGTTGCGCGACGCGTGATGACCTCACACGCCGGCCCGGCGACGGTATCCACGCTCAAAGAGGCCGAGCAATTCGCCGCGGCCGGCGTACGCGACATCATCTATGCCGTCGGCATCGTGCCGTCCAAGCTCGCGAGGGTTCTCGAACTGCGCGCCGGGGGTGTCGACCTCGCTGTCGTGCTGGACACGGTCGAGCAGGCGGAAGCAGTTGCAGCGGCTTCACGCGACGCGCGCGTCCGCATTCCCGCTTTGATCGAGATCGACTGCGACGGCCATCGCTCGGGTGTGAAGCCGACCGACAGCGCTCGCTTGATCGAGATTGGTCGCGCTCTCGCACATGGCGCGGAACTGCGAGGAGTGCTCACTCATGCCGGCGGCAGTTACGCCGCGCGCGGTGCGGAGGCGCTTCAGCACTGCGCAGAGGTCGAGCGGGCCAGCGTCGTCACTGCAGCCAACACGCTACGTCAAGCAGAACTCCCCTGCCCCGTGCTGAGCGTCGGCTCCACACCGACCGCGTTCAACGCCACCAATCTGGCCGGCGTCACCGAGGTACGCGCAGGCGTTTTCGTGTTCTTTGATCTCGTGATGGCGGGTGTAGGCGTTTGCAGCATCCAAGACATTGCCCTCTCAGTGCTCGCAACCGTGATCGGCTATCAGCGTGAAAAAGGCTGGATCCTGATCGATGCCGGATGGATGGCCATGTCGCAGGATCGTGGCACGTCGAAGCAGGCGGTGAATCAGGGCTATGGCGTGGTCTGCGATATCGCCGGCAATGCTTACGAGAATCTGATCGTGGCCGATGCCAACCAGGAGCACGGGATCATCACTGTGCGCCCGGGATCGAACGCCGTACTGCCGAATCTTCCGATCGGAACTCGCCTCCGAATCCTGCCGAACCATGCGTGTTCGACGGCTGCTCAACATCGCAGCTACCGCGTGGTCCGCGGTGCTTCGGAGAAGATCGAGGCCGAATGGCCGCGCTTCGGAGGCTGGTGATGTTCACCCCCATCACATTGACGCGTGAACATGTGCCGCAAGCCTTGTCGCTGTCAGCCGCGCTGAATTGGCCGTATCGCGAGGAAGACTGGCGCTTTGCGCTGGAGTTGGGCCACGGCGTCGGAGTGGAAGCTGACGGACGTCTCGCGGCCACCGCACTGTGGTGGCCATATGATGAAAGCTTCGCGACGTTCGGCATGATCATCGTGACGCCGACGTTGCAGGGACGCGGCATCGGGCGTCTGCTGATGACGGAGATGTTGTGTCAGGCGAACGGACGCACGGTTCTTCTGAGTTCGACACGCGAGGGTTACCGCCTCTACGAGACGCTCGGCTTCGTCCCCTATGGACAAATCAATCAGCATC
>CBJNAT010000109.1:0-7486 GCA_966434585.1 uncultured Gammaproteobacteria bacterium
AAAAAAACGCCTTCAAATACCGCGTTTCCGGAATGGCCGGATGAAACGGATGATCCAGCGATTGTCCGCCCGCCTCCAGAACCTGCACGAAACGATTCAAGTGGCGCGCGCCCTGCTGGATTGCACCGAGCAATTGCTCGGGAGCGAGGTGATACGAACACGAGCAGGAGACCAGCACGCCGTCGCGATCGAGTAGCTGCATCGCGAGCTGATTGAGCTTGCGATAGGCGGCCTCGCCTTTAGGGATGTCCTTCTTGCGTTTGATGAAGGCGGGCGGATCGATCACGACCACATCGAATTTCCGCTTTTCGGCCGCCATGCTCGCCATCACATCGAAGGCATCGCCACGCACGAGCTGCGGCGTCAACCCCTGCTCAGCCGCGCTCCTCTGCACGAGCTCGAGTGCTGACGCCGATGCATCGACACACGTGGCTTCGCTTGCGCCCGCCTGCAGCGCGCCAAGCCCCCAAGCCCCGAGGTAGCTGAACACATCCAGCACCCGCGCGCCTTGCACGTATTTGCGGAAGCTCAGGCGATTTGCAGCCTGATCGTAGAACCAGCCGGTCTTCTGCCCCTCTTGCACCGGCACGCCGAAGCGCAAGCCGCCCTCTTCGACCTCTACCCGCTCCGGCAATTCGCCGAAGCCGAGTTCTACGTACGCAGGTAATCCTTCCAGCTCGCGCGCGCCACTGTCGTTCTTCCACAGGAGCGCTCGCGGTGCGATGACCTTCTGCACCGCAGCTTCGATCTCCGGCCGCAGCGCTTCCATCCCTGCCGTGCCGATCTGCCCGACGAGCACGTCGCCGAAACGATCCAGGACTAGCCCCGGGAGTGCGTCGGACTCGCCGTACACGAGACGGTAATACGGCACCGCGAACCGAGCTTCACGCAGCGATAACGCCACGCGCAACCGATGGACCAGTAGCGAGCCATTGGGTGGATAACGCGGATCTCTGCCAAGAATGCGCGCGCAGATCAAGGAGTGCGGGTTGACGTACGCATAACCGATGAACTTGTCGCGTGCCGAAAGCACTTCACAGAGTGCGCCCGGCTGAAACGATAGGAGCGGGGTGGCCGTGGTGTCGACCTCGTTTGAAAACACCCACAGGTGGCCGGCGTTGAGGCGGCGCTCTTCGTTCGGCTTCAGTCGCAGCGGCGGCAGTGAATTCGCGGTGGTCATTCGTGGCGCAAGCCAATGCGTGCAGTCGTTATAGTGGTCGGCAGTCTAACGGAGCCGGAACATAGCCATGAACCCAACCCACAGCTCGCCCGGCACGAACCGGCTCGCCCGCGAAACGAGCCCGTATCTGAGGCAGCACGCGCACAACCCCGTGGACTGGCATCCGTGGGGCGAAGAGGCGTTGGAGCTCGCGAGACGCACCGGTAAACCAATCCTGTTGTCGATTGGCTACTCGGCCTGTCACTGGTGTCATGTCATGGCGCACGAGTCGTTCGAGGATCCAGCGACAGCAGCGGTGATGAACGATCTGTTCGTCAACGTCAAGGTGGATCGCGAAGAGCGCCCCGATCTCGACAAGATCTATCAGCTCGCGCATCAGATGCTCACCCGTCGTGGCGGTGGCTGGCCGCTGACCATGTTCTTGAGTCCCGAGGATCAGAAGCCGTTCTTCGGCGGCACCTACTTCCCGAAGCAGGCGCGCCATGGCCTTCCCGCCTTCGTCGATCTCCTGGAGCGCGTCGCTGAGTTCTATCGCACGCGGCGCGACGACATCGCTGCGCAGAATGCCGCATTGTTGCAGGCCTTTGCGCAACTGCAGGCTGCTCCGCCCAACCAAGCTGCTCTCCACAGCCAGCCCCTCGAACGCGCACGCGAGATGCTCGCCCAGGAATTCGATGCCGAATACGGCGGCTTCGGCGATGCGCCGAAATTTCCGCACCCGACGAACATCGCAATCCTCTTGCGGCTGTGGCGCGCGACAGCCGCGACCGAAGAGCCGGATCTGCATTCCCTGTACATGGCAACCCTCACGCTCACTCGCATGGCGGAAGGCGGGATCGACGATCACCTCGCGGGCGGTTTTTGCCGCTATTCGGTCGATCGTTACTGGATGATTCCGCACTTCGAAAAGATGCTCTATGACAACGGCCAGCTGCTCGCGCTGTATGCCCAGGCTGCGCGCGCGACGGGAGATGACCTGTTTGCGCGGATCGCATGCGAGACGGCCGGCTGGCTATTGCGCGAAATGCGCTCACCCGACGGGCTCTTCTGGTCCGCACTCGATGCGGACTCCGAGGGGCATGAAGGGAAGTTCTATGTGTGGGATCGCGAAGAGGTGCAACGCCTGTTGAGCCCCCAGGAATTTGCTGTGTTTGCACCGCGCTTCGGCCTCGACCAGAAGCCGAACTTCGAAGGCCATTGGCACCTGCACTGCTTTCGCTCGAGCGAGGATCTCGCGAAGGAAGTCGGTGAGAGTGAAGCGGCCGTGCATGCATTGCTCGATACGGCGCGAGCGAAGCTGCTCGCTGTGCGCGCACAGCGGGCGCGTCCCGGACTCGATGACAAAGTGCTCACAGCTTGGAACGCGCTGGCCATCAGTGGCTTGGCACAGGCGGCGCGTTCGCTCGCGGACGATCAGCTTCGAGACGCCGCGCTGAGCGCACTCGATGCGCTGAGACGGAGGGTGTGGCGTGATGGCCGCTTGCTCGCTGTCTACAAAGAGGGGCACGCACGGTTTCCAGCGTATCTCGACGATCACGCGTTCCTCATCGAAGCCTTGCTGGAAGGCTTGCAACTCGAGTGGCGCACGCAGGATTTGGCTTGGGCAATGGAGCTCGCCGACCAATTGCTCGAGCGCTTCCATGACCCAGAACACGGCGGTTTCTTCTTCACTGCGCATGATCACGAGCCGCTCATTCACCGCGTGAAAACGTTCACCGACGAAGCCGTGCCCGCCGGCAATGGGCTCGCCGCACAGACTCTCTTACGCCTCGGCTACTTGTCGGGAGAAACGAAGTACCTGGATGCAGCTGAGCGATGCCTGCGCGCCGCGTGGTCGTACATCGAACGTTATCCGCAGGCGCATGGCTCGCTGTTGGTAGCGCTCGAGGAATTCCTCGAGCCACCTCGCCTCATCGTCATCCGTGGCCCCGCGACGCAGTCTCGCCAATGGCAAGCAGCGCTGGACAAAGCATATGCGCCTCGACGGATGACGTTCGCCATTCCAAATGGTGCAGCCGATCTCCCTGAGTTCATCGCGAGCAAGCGCGTTGAGCAGGACACGCTCGCGTACGTATGCGCGGGCACGACGTGCTCGGCCCCGGTACGTTCGCTGGCTGCGCTGCTGCCGCTCGCGACGGGGTAAGAGTGGCAATGGCGAAAGGGCGTCCGAAATCACTCGCTTGGCGCCATTCCGCCATGACGCCCTCGCGCCATCAGTGCCGACGAACGCGAAGTTCGAACTCTCACCACACTGGCTAATGCTGTTTCTTTTTCTCCGCCTGCTTGGCAGCCCGCTTGGCAGCCTTGGCTTTGCGCGAGCGCTCGATGCCGGCCAGCTGCTTCGCGCGTGCCGAAGCAATCGATGCCTGTAGCGCGCGCTGGGCCCACAGCCTCAGCTGCGCGGGATCGCGCACGATCTCGTCGGGACATTCGTACTGATCGGTGGTGAGATCGAAAGCGTTCGAGTACGGGCGCAGCGGCCCCATGCCACGGCTGGTGTAGTCGGGGCGATTGTGCTCATCGGTGTGCAGATACACCTGCTGCCCCATGATCACAGCGACCAGCCGGTTCTCGATCTGCACCCCGACGCCGCCGAAGATCGGGCATGTCTGCACGCTTCCCAGCGCTTTGAGCTCCGCCGTAACGTACGCAACCAACTCCGATTGAATGACCATGAATCGGAACTCTCCTCCTCGTCCGACCCACAAGGGGTTTTGAGCAGCTTCCAGTGCGGCGAGCGGCATCGCATGTTCGGATACGAACGCGCGCCGCTCCCCCACGTCCCTGGTTATCGAGCCATCGACTACTGAACTAAAGCAGGCTGCGCAGTCGTCGTAGCAACTCGGCCTCCCGCGAGACATCCAGCCTCGGTGCGCGGCCCCAATCATAAGCCCAAGGCTGCGCAGTCCGGTAAGCATCGGGCTCGTCGGCGTAACGGGGGATCACGTGTGCATGCAATGCCGGCTCCAGATTGCCGAACATGGCGTAATTGATGCGCAAGGCCCGCGTGGCCTCGAGAACGGCATCTCCCAACCTCGCCATGTCTGCGAGGAATGCAGCGCGCGCGGGACCTGTGAGCGCGTTGAGATGCGGCACGACCGGGTCGGGCAGCAAGAGCGAATACCCGCGCAGCACCTGTGTATGGGAGAGCACGGCCCAACCCGAGTTCATTCGCGCGATCATCGCGGGCTCCGCGTTGGCGCGGCACGCTTCGACCTGGCGATGAATGGCCGTCGTGTTGCTCATTTCCGGAAGATGAAATACACGGCCCCGAGAATGCAAAGCGCGGCCCATAAGTAGTCCAGCTTCGGCGGCTGGCGCATGTACCAGAGCGCAAACGGCACGAAGACGGTCAGCGTGATCGCCTCCTGCAGGATTTTCAGCTGCGGCAGTGTCAGTTCTGTGTAGCCGACGCGATTCGCGGGTACCTGCAACAGGTATTCGAACAACGCAATGCCCCAGCTGGCGAACGCGGCGAACCACCAGGGGCGATCCGATAGATTCTTGAGATGTGCGTACCACGCGAACGTCATGAAGACGTTCGAGGCCGTGAGGAGCAGGATGGTGAGTGGCAACGCGCGCATGATGCCTTAGCGCACAGGGTCAGCCAGCCGCCACACACTCCAGCTCGAGCGGAGCTGCTTGCGGCTTGAGCCGCAGAACGAAATCGTATCGATCCGTCTGCGTGCAGAACGTGAAGTCCTCTGCAGGCGCCCAGTCGCACACCGGATCAAAAAACTTCGCTGCACTCGGCGCTCCCTTTAGACGCTCGGCGATTGTGCTCGTGTCGGGATCTTCGCCTCGCAGCCGAGCTGCAAGCAAGTCGGCACACAGGTCGTCCTCGGCGCAGCGCTCCGCGGCATGCTGGCCCATTCGAACCAGCGTCACGTGAGCGGGATTGCGCGATCGCACGTAGCGGACGATCGCGGCCGCATTGACCAGCGCGCCGGTGAGCACTTCATCGGCGTGCACGGCGGCGCATAGGCCTTGAGTGCCAGCGTGAGTCGAGTGAATCAACGTGCGGCCCTGCAGGGGCAATGCTGCGAGTTGGGTCGGGGAATTGCCGCAATCTGCGCCGGGGACGGGCCGGGCGTAACGCTCACCGACGAGGACTGCATCAAGATGAGCAGCCTTCAGTCGGAAGGCCTCTTCTAGGGCTGCTACGGGCAGAATGCGCTGAACGCCGCGAGAGAACGCGAACGCGACCAGCGAGAAGGCCCGAAACACATCGATGATGACGGCGATGCCACGCGCCTCCTGGGCGCCGGCAACGAAGTCGCGGATCTCGATCTGCATGCGGTGTGCAACCGGCGCCGTTCGTCCGGAGCCCTTCGAGGGACGCCTTATGCCAGACAGCTCAGTCGTGCCGGAGAGCCGGACGCCATCAACGTCCGGCACGCTTCTTCAGCGGCACCACCCGATCCGCAGCGGCGCGCTCGTTGAGCACCACCACTTTCGCGCGGCTGAAGAAGTTGAAATCGGTCGCGCTTGCCCAGGTGTACGCACCCATCATGCGGCCGACCACGAGGTCGCCCATCGCCAGCTCCGGCAGCTGAATGTTCTCGTCGATGACATCGATCGAGTCGCAGGTGGGACCGGCAAGCACGCTCGCGAACGTCTCATCGCTTTGCTTGAGGGAAGCCACCGGGTACTTCGCATGGTCGAACAACTGGCCGCTGTAGGATCCATACAGACCATCGTCGAGGTAATACCACCAGCGGCCATCGCGCTTCGCCTTGCCCATCACCGTCGAGATCGCAATCGCCGCCGGCGCTGCGATGAAGCGACCTGGCTCGGCGATGATGCGCACGTGCTGCGGCAGCAGGGACAACGCCTCCCGAATCGGTGCACAGAACTCGTCGATCGGCATCACCTGATCGCTATACGCGACCGGATAACCACCGCCGATATCGAGCACGTCGAGACTCGGCAGACCCGCGAGCAGCGCCTCGGCCATTACGTCTTTGCAGGCGTGGATCGCCTCGACGTGTTTGGCAGGATCGATCGCCTGGGAACCCACGTGGAAGGACAAGCCCCGCACACGCACGCCCAGACGCCGGGCGTGTTCCATCAAGCCGAGCACCGCGGTCGGCTCACAACCGAACTTGCGCGAGAGATCGCACACCGCGTCCGGGCTGCGGAAGGACACGCGAATCAACAGCTCCGCGCGCTTGCGATAGCGCACGAACTTGGTGATCTCATCGGCGTTGTCCGCAACGAACGTCGTCACACCGAAGCGCAACGCATCGCGGATGTCGCTGTCGCGCTTGATCGGATGCGTATGGATGCAGCGCTCGGGCGCGATGCCCTGCCCTTTCACGAGCTCGACTTCGCCCGTGGTCGCGAGATCGAAAAAGGCGCCTTCATCGCGCAGGCACGCGACCACGGCCGCATGCGGCAGCGGCTTCAACGCGTAATGCAGATCGACTCCGGGAAGCGCGGCCTTGAGCGCGTGATACTGGCGGCGGACCTGCTCGCAATCGACCACCAGAAGCGGTGAGCCGAACCGGGCAACGAGTGCCTGGATCTCGCGCGCGGCGAGCGGCGTGGTGGTCTCGATGGAGTGCGATGGGGAAACGGCCAGGGCTTGCCTGGCTGCACGGGGCAACACTGCTCGGGCACCTCTACTTAGCTGCGGACACTTAACCAACCAAGAAAAGCCGGGATGCGATCCCGACGCCTCAAAGTCTGGTCGAGCGGCACCTGCAGCTTTCGCGTCCTGCTCTTCGTGCTGAAGAGACAGGCTATGGGTGCTCTCTTACACAGGCCGGCGCGCAATGTAGCAAAACGAGTCTGCGATGCAAGAACTGCGTCGCAGATTTTTCCGCGTTCCGCTTGCATCGTCGAGCGCGACGCAGATGCGTTTCGCGAAATTGGATCGTGATCACACAATGAGCATTGGGCAAACGAGCGCCACTCGTTCCGAACTGAAGGCACTGCTCGGCAGCCGCGTGCCGCTCGTGATCGTCGAAACACGCGACGAGCCGCATGCGATCGCGCTCATCACGAGCGTGGCGTTGGAACTGCACACGAAGGCGCATATGCCGGTGTTTCAGTGGACGGTCACAGAGGGTTTGAAGCGCGTCGACGTCAACCTGGGCGTACAACGCCACAACGCCGAACCCACCGACGTGCTCGGCTCCATCCGTGCCATGGATAAGCCCGGCATCTACGTGCTGCTGGATTTTCACCCCTATCTTTCGGATCCGAAGCACGTCCGGATACTGAAAGACATCTGCCTCGACTACGCACGCTGCGCGCGGACGCTCGTGCTCATCAGCCACGCGATCGAGCTGCCTCGGGAGC
>CBJNAT010000110.1:0-7472 GCA_966434585.1 uncultured Gammaproteobacteria bacterium
GATGATCCGCATCGTGCACTTCTACCAGAAGAGCGGCATGACCCAGGCGGCTGCCCAGATTGCCGGAGATCGAGTAGAAGCCGTAGTCCCGCGCGGAGTACAACACCGGCAGCTGGCGACCGCACAGCGGGTCTTTCTCGTTCGAGTAGATCTGGTGCATCAGATTGACGACCGGATAGTCCCGCGCCATCAGCCAGCTCACCACGCGGTAGGTTGGAAACGACATGTCGTCGGGCCGCAGCGCAAGCGATTGCGCCGCACCGATCGCCTCTTCTCCCGTCGACTTCATAAAGAAGCTGGTCTTGCCCTGCCGATGCGCACGGAACATGCGATCGTCGAAGACACGCGTCAGCAACATGGCTCGTAAGCCCCGCTTCAGGTGTTCGACATCCAGCTTCGGATCCCAAGGCCCGACGGCCTCGCCCGCGTCGTTGAGAACGCGGATCAACTGATAGGGCAGGTCATGCACCTGCCCACCAGGCACGTCGACCGGCGGCCGCGGTACGACGCCGGCCGAGGGAATGGCGAGGTAATCGAAGGTGGCGTGCTGTCCGGGCCCAGTGTGCGGCTGCGGAATGTGCAGACTCAACGGCGGTCGGTTCGACATTGCTTATCCTCGATGTACTGGATGAGTCGACATGTGGCTACGGCAGTGTGCGTGTGGCCGCGGCGCAAGTGAATGTCTGAGCCGCTCTCCCAGCGTGCCAGGATCATCAATGCGCGCAGGTCGCTGTCGTTCCAGTGCTACACGTGGAACGTCGTACGCGCGGCCGGTTAGCTTTCGCAGTTGTGAATGCCAAACGTGAGGGAACCTTGAGAGCTCAGCAGTGTTAGTTGTACTCAGTTGTAGTGTCCGTCAACGAGAATATCCATGTGGCACCTCGCCCATCCCGTGAGCAGGCGCGCATCGCTCGGATGGCGTAGCACGCGCACGCACGCGGCTCGCTGCGCACCCAAGGTGAGGATGGCGAGTGCCGAGCCGCCGATAATCGCGCTGCTGAGGCAACTGCTCAATCCGAGTGTTACGGTCGGCACTTTATTCTTGTGCGCCATGGTCGTGGGCCAGAAGATTACGGGCGAGTACGTAGGCCTGGGAGCGCTTGCGTTCATTATTTCAGGGCAAGTCTTCAGTCCACCCACTCTGGATCGCAACGCGGCCACTCCGATTTGGAGACAACGGGTATTTCTCGAGTGGATCCTGATCGCGAGCGTTCTGCTGCTGCTGGCCTTCGCGTTCAAAGTCTCAGAGGAGTACTCGCGGAGAGTCATTCTGCTGTGGTTCATCGCTGCGCCCTTCGCCGTTTTGGCGGCAGAGGCGTTGACACGGGAGTTCGTGCAGTGGTCGGCGATGCGCGGCACGATTGCACAAAGCCACGTCATCGTCGGCGCCAACCAGCTCGGACGCGAGCTCGCGCAGCGTTTGCGTGCTAATCCTCACCTAGGTCGGTTAAAGGGTTTTTTCGACGACCGTGACATCGCCAGACTGTCCGGCATTGCTGATGAACAGCTGCTCGGGCCCATTTCCGATGTGGCCGAGTACGTACGCCTCAATAACGTGAGCAACATCTACATATGCTTACCCATTCGGCCCGAATTGCGTACGTTGAAGCTGTTCGATGAGCTGCGCGATACGACCGCATCGATCTACTTCGTACCTGACATTTTCATGTTCGACTTGATCCAGGCGCGTTGCACCGAGATCGACGGCATCCCGCTCGTCGCTGTATGCGAGACGCCGTTTTGTGGCATCGACGGTGTAGTGAAGCGCGCAGCCGACGTCGTGTTGTCGACAGCAGCGATCGCCGTGTTATGGCCGGTGATGCTCGCGATCGCCCTTGGCGTCAAGCTCTCGTCACCGGGTCCCATCGTCTTTCGGCAGCGTCGTTACGGGCTCGCCGGAGAGGAAATCCTCGTCAGTAAGTTTCGCAGCATGCGCGTGTGCGAAGACGGCGCGGGCGAGGACGGACGATTGCTGCAGGCCAAACGCCGCGATCCACGGGTCACGTCCTTCGGTGCGTTCCTCCGACGCACCTCACTCGATGAGCTGCCGCAGTTGTTCAACGTGCTCCTTGGCTCGATGAGCATGGTGGGCCCGCGCCCGCACGCCATCGCGCACAATGAGGAGTATCGCAAGCTCATCAACGGCTACATGTTGCGTCACAAGGTGCGACCCGGCATCACGGGTCTGGCGCAGGTGAATGGCCTGCGTGGGGAAACCGATACCGTCGACAAGATGCAGCGTCGTATCGAATACGACTTGGATTATTTGCGGCACTGGTCACTCGCGCTCGATCTGCGCATCCTGCTGCGCACGCTGGTCCTCGTGTGGAGAGATCGAAACGCCTACTGACTCGCTGTCCCGCAATGAAGGACGCACAGAACATCGTGCTCGCATGGTTGCGTTATCTCGACGAGAAGCGCATCGATCATTGTCTGCTGCGCACGTTAGAGGGCGTCCCCACGACCGGATGCCTCGATGGCGGCGAGATCGCCGTCGCGCGTCCCGTGTTGCCGGATCTGCCGAAACTCCTGTACTCGTTCTGTCTTCGAGAGGAGTTGTTGTTCGTCCAGCGCGTCCATGTCGAGGAGCAGACGTGGCGTCACATCTTGAGCTGGACTCCCGAGCAGCAAGGTGCACCATATTTCCTGTGTATCGAGATGACCGGCGACTACTACTACGCCGGCCGGCGTCTGCTCTCTTCGGAGCGCATGCAGGCGATGCGCGTGGAGAACGTGACGGCGGATCCGACCCATCGCATCCCGATGGTAAGCCCTAGCGTCGAGTTCATGCACCGGCTGTTGCGCTGTGCAACGGCGCGGCGGTGCGATCCGGATGAGGCACGGCGTCTGCGGGCGCTCTGGCAAGCTGACGCGGCAGGCACGGCCAATCTGCTCTCACGCCTGTGGCCCCTGGAGGGCCCGGCGTTGATCGCCGCTGCGGCGAGCGACCGATGGGAGAATCTCGTCGAGCACTTGCCGCAGCTGCGCCGTTTGCTCGGCGCACGAGGCATTCATCTGATGAATGCTTGGTGGCGCAGTTACGAGCGCGGTTTAGAGCGTTGGCAGCACCCGATGGGCTTGCTCATCGCATGTCTCGGGCCGGATGGCAGCGGCAAGCGCCAGCTCATCGAGGGGTTAAGCGAGAAGCCGCCGCCGCCGTTCGTCGACGTCTCCGCGATGAACATGCGTCCACGACTGATTCGTCAGGCGCCCGTTAATCCGACAGTCAAACCTTGGCACAAGCAGCCGCGCAGCGCATTGCTGGTGCCGCTGAAGCTTGCGATTTTCGTGGTCGACTACTGGCTGGGCTACCTGGTTCGCATGAGGCCCCGGCTAGTTCGCGCCGGGCTCGTCGTGTCGGATCGCTACTACGATGATGTGCTCGTGGATCCGCGCCGCTATCGCCTTCGCCGTCGTTACGGGTTGGCTCGCGCGCTGGTGCCCTGGGTCCCTCGACCCGATCTGTGGCTCGTGCTCGATGCACCGGCTGAGGCGCTGAAGGGCGGTGAGCACGAGGTCTCACAGGAGGAGTCCTCGAGATTGCGCCGAGAGTACCGGCGCGTGCTGCGCGGCAAAGACAACCTCGTGGTGCTCGACGCGAGCCGCCCGGACGAGGAAATCCTTGCTCAAGCGCAGCGGGAGATCGCCAAGCACGTTGCGCAGCGTACGTCGCAGCGGCTGGGCCTGCCGCAGGACTCGGTGCGCAATCCCTGGAGTACCCGCGTCTTCCTATTTTTCTGCCGGCATCGCGTGCCGCTGATCACGCGCATGGTGCGGGCAATCTTCAATACTGAAATCGAGTGCCGGCTGCCGCCCGACATTCACCTGCCGCGCCCTTACGGTCTCGTAGTGCATGCTGCGGCCGTGATCGGCAAGCGCGTCACCCTCTTGCAGCAGGTGACGATCGGCGCATCGGGCGGTAATCCAAACGTGGCCCCGGTGATTGGGGATGGTGTCTTCGTGGGCGAGGGAGCACGCATCCTCGGGGATGTGCGCATCGGCGAGCGTGCGGTCATTGGCGCGAATGCCGTGATCACGAAGGATGTGGAGCCGGGCGTCACCGTTGTCGGTACCAATCGAGTTGTGCCGACGCTCTCGACTTCGGGTCGTGCACACGCATCCATCAGCGAGTTGCCGGTGGCGCAATTGCGTCGTTGAGCAGGGCTGCAAGCGCCAGTCAGGCGCACGGTCCTGGTGCGTGTTGCGGTTCTCTACGGCCCTTGATAGTGCATCCCCAACCTGGCGTGTGATCCAGTTCCTGTACGCAGCGGGCAGGCCACGAACAATTCCTGATTGTTCAGTTACACTTTCCTATTCCTGGTGAGCCGCATCCGCGGGCCTCCCATTACACAGGAACATCAGCACGCAATGAGCGACTCTCGACGAGCGCTGCTCGAATCTTCGCCCCTGGCGGCGGGCAATGCCGCATATCTCGAATCCCTGTACGAACAATTTCTCGTGGATCCGGATTCAGTCTCCCCCGAGTGGCAGACGTACTTCCGTGGCATCGCGGGCGCCAGTACCGACACGGCTCATGGGCCGCTCCGCGAAGCGCTGGCCCGCCGCGCCTATGAGCCTCGCACCACCCAGCAGGCCTTCCCGCCAATCGGCAGCCAGGGTGGCGACTCCGCGAAGCAAGGCGCCGTGTCGCGACTGATCCAGGTCTACGCCAACCGCGGACATCTCGTGGCAGACATCGACCCGTTGGGCCTTCTGCAGCGGCCCACGCCAGAGGTGCTGGAGATCGGTCACTTTGGGTTGAGCGAGGCCGATCTCGATACCGAGTTCTTCACGGGTAGCCGCAGCACCGCAATCCCTGCCCGCATGAAATTGCGCGACATCCTGGCGATGTTGCGGCAGATCTACTGCGGGAAGATCGGCGCGGAGTTCGCGCACGTGTCGAATTCGCGCGAACGGCTGTGGCTGCAGAACCGCTTCCAGGAAGGTCGTTTGCAGCACCGTCTCACTGCGGAAGAGCGCAAGAGCGTGCTGCGCCAGCTCAGCGCCGCGGAAGGCCTCGAGAAATACCTCGCCAACAAGTATCCGGCCCAGAAGCGTTTCTCGCTGGAAGGCGGGGATAGCCTGATCCCGCTGGTGGACGATTTGATCCAGCAGGGCGGGTTGCGCGGCGTCGAAGAAATCATCATCGGCATGGCGCACCGCGGGCGCCTGAACATGCTCGTCAACGTTGTCGGCAAGTCGCCGCAGGTGCTGTTCTCCGAATTCGAAGGCACCTACGACACGAACCACATGAAGGGTTCGGGGGACGTTAAGTACCACAAGGGTTTTTCGACTGACATTCGTACCCCGGCCGGCAACGTGCACGTCGCGCTGGCGTTCAATCCCTCGCATCTCGAAGTGGTGAATCCGGTCGTGGAAGGCTCGGTGCGTGCGCGACAGCAGCGTCGCGGCGACAGCACGGGAAGCAAGGTCATGCCGCTCCTGATTCACGGTGACGCGGCGTTCGCAGGCCAAGGCGTCGTCATGGAGACGCTGCAGATGTCGCAGGCCCGCGGTTTCTACACGGGCGGCACACTGCACGTCATCATCAACAATCAGGTTGGCTTCACGACCTCGGATCCGCGCGACACCCGCTCGACGCTCTATTGCAGCGACGTGGCCAAGATGATCGAAGCACCGATCTTCCATGTGAACGGCGACGATCCGGAGGCGGTGTTGTTCGTGGCGCGCCTCGCGCTCGAATACCGCATGAGCTTCCGCAAGGATGTGGTGATCGATCTGGTCTGCTACCGCCGGCTCGGTCACAACGAAGCCGACGAGCCGGCCGCGACCCAACCGGTGATGTATGACGTCATTCGCAAGCAGCCGACCACACGCGCCAAGTACGCGCAGTCGTTGATCCAGCAGAACGTCGTCACGGCGGAAGAGGCGATTGCGATGGTGGACGAATACCGTCGCGAGCTCGACGAGGGCAAGCCGCAGGCGAAGCAGTCGCTCGGCCTCATCGGCAACCAGTTCACGGTCGATTGGTCCCGCTTCCAACATCGCGATTGGCACGATCCCGCCAGCACGGCAGTCCCGCCCGAGAAGATCCGCGAGCTGGCAGCGAAGCTACTGCAGGTGCCGAAAGATTTCGCAGTACACCGTATCGTCCAGCGCACGATCGAGGATCGCCACAAGATGGCGAACGGTCAGCTGCCGCTCGATTGGGGCTTCGCAGAGACGCTCGCGTATGCAAGCTTGCTGATGGAAGGTCACGAGATCCGCTTGGTTGGGCAAGACAGCGGTCGTGGCACGTTTACCCATCGCCATGCCGTGTGGCACGAGCAGAAGACCGATCAGTGCTACGTGCCGCTGCAGAACCTCGCGCCGAGCCAGCCGCGCTTCACGGTCATCGACTCGCTGCTCTCCGAAGAAGCGGTGCTCGGTTTCGAGTACGGCTTCTCCACCACCGAACCCAACTGCCTCACGATTTGGGAAGGCCAGTTCGGCGACTTCGCGAATGGCGCGCAGGTCATCATCGACCAGTTCATCAGTTCCGGCGAAGCGAAATGGGGCCGCGTGTGCGGCCTGACGCTGTTCCTGCCGCATGGCTATGAAGGGCAGGGCCCGGAGCACTCCTCCGCGCGCCTCGAGCGCTTTTTGCAACTCTGCGCCGAGCAGAACATCCAGGTGTGTGTGCCCTCGACGCCCGCGCAGATGTTCCACATGCTGCGTCGGCAGTTGCTGCGCACCTTCCGCAAGCCGCTCATCGTCATGACGCCCAAGAGCTTGCTGCGTCACAAGCTCTCGGTGTCGAAGCTGGAAGAGCTCTCGCAAGGCACGTTCCGCAACGTCATCGATGAGATCGACGATCTGAATCCACAGACGGTGCCGCGCGTGGTGTTCTGCTCGGGCAAGGTGTACTTCGATTTGCTCGATCTGCGCCGCGCCGACGATCTCAACGTCGCCATCGTGCGAGTCGAGCAGCTCTATCCATTCCCGATCGAAGAATACGCCGAGGTGATCCGTCGCTATCCGAATGCGAAGGAGATCGTGTGGTGTCAGGAAGAGCCCCAGAACCAGGGTAGCTGGTACCAGATCCGCCACCGTCTCCAGGAGGCGTTGTCACCGAAGCAGCAGCTGCTGTATGCCGGCCGCGCACCCGCCGCCGCTCCAGCGACGGGCATTTTCCAGATGCATGTGGAGCAACAACAAGCGTTGGTTGACGCAGCGTTGCGTTCCACCAGCACCGAAGAATCCTTGCGTCAGACGACGCGTCTGACCGCAGCGGGCAACAGGAAGAATTAAAGAATGAGTATCGAAGTACGCGTACCTCAACTGCCGGAATCGGTTTCGGATGCCACCCTGGTGGCCTGGCGCAAGCAGCCCGGAGAAGCCGTCGGCCGAGACGAGAACCTCGTCGACCTGGAAACCGATAAGGTCGTGCTCGAAGTGCCCGCACCCACCTCTGGTGTGATTCGTGAATTGAAGGTGCAGAACGGCGCCACGGTGACCAGCGGCCAAGTGCT
>CBJNAT010000111.1:0-7456 GCA_966434585.1 uncultured Gammaproteobacteria bacterium
GAAGCAGTGGTACAGCGGCACCGGCGCGCATAAGCGCTCGTGACTTTGCAGCTTGATCGCCTCGCCGACGAAGAAGCCGTTGTTGAGGATGTTGCGGTGGCTGAGCGTGGCGCCCTTGGGAAAACCGGTCGTGCCGCTGGTGAATTGAATGTTCACCGGCGTGTCGCAAGCCAGTTCCGCCGCAAGGCTTGCCAGCTTTCGTTGCCCTTCGCTCGTGCTCGCACCAAGCACATCCGAAAAGCGCAGGCATCCGGGGAAGCTGTCCAAACCCAGGGTGACGATGAGCCGAAGATGCGGTAATCGCTGCGCCGACAATCGGCCAGGCATGGCGTTCGACAATTCCGGAGCGAGATCCTGCAGCATTGCGACGTAGTTGCTGCTCTTGTGTCGAGGCGCCACGATCAGTGCCTTGCAGCCGACGTTGTTGAGCGCGTACTCGACTTCGGCGGTGCGATAGGCGGGATTGATATTCACGAGGATCAAGCCCGCCTTGGCCGTGGCATATTGAGCGACGAGCCATTCCCAGCAGTTCGGCGCCCAGACTCCGACGCGATCGCCCGGTGCGAGATCCATTGTCACCAACCCCGCCGCCAGCGCGTCCACGCGCGCTTTGAGCTCCGAGTACGTCCAGCGCACGTTTTGATGGACCGAGATCAACGCCAGCCGATTCGGGTGTGCGGCGCAAACAGCGTCGAAGTGTCGACCGATCGTCTCGCTGATCAACGGGCTGTCGTTGTCGCCCCTTACATGCGAAGGTAAGGACATATCGTCTCCAGAAAGTGCGACGCGGATTGTATACAGCGCATCATTCGACAAACCACCCGGCCCCAGCAGCCCGTTTTTCAGCCGCCTGCTAGTTGTTATCAGAGGCGACAGCGCGGCAGGCCTGTTCCAGCATGGGAGCCTCAGCCACTTGGAGCGCTCACGATGGCTTCCAGCCCTTTGCGACCCACTTCGCTGGAAAAGGTCCCTGAACCGACGTTGCGCGGCGATCCCATTCCGGGCGAGCGCTATTGGTCGCGCGAATTCATGGAGCAGGAATGGCGGCACATGTGGACGCGCGTGTGGCACATCGGCGGCCGCGAATCGCAGTTGCCAACGCCCGACAGCTTCATCACGCACGAGCTCGGACGCGAATCCATTCTGATGGTGCGGCAGGCGGATGGGCGCATCAAAGCGTTCTTCAACGTCTGCATGCATCGCGGCAATCGCCTCGTCAGCGCGGCAAGCGGCAAGATGTCGCGCTTCGTGTGCTCGTACCACAGCTGGGCCTGGCGCGGGGACGGCACACTCGCCGGCGCACGTCAGCGCGAAGACTTCCCGCAAGGCGATCCATGTACACATTTGCATCTACGTGAGATCGCTTGCGACACGTGGGGCGGTTTCGTGTGGTTCAACATGGACCCATCCTGTGCGCCGTTGCGCGAGTTCCTGCACCCCATCCCCGAGCAGATCGATGCGTACCAGCCGGAGAAGTGGGTGCGTGTCATGCATCTCACGGCCGAGGTCGCGTGCAACTGGAAAGTGATCCACGACAACTTCAACGAGTCCTATCACCTGCCGACGCTGCATCGCGAGCTGAACACCTTCATCGAAGACAGCTATCTCGAAACGCAGTTCGACATGTATCCGGCGGGACACAATCGGATGCTGATGAAGGCCGGGCTGCCCGCACACAGCTCCGGGAATATCGAGGAGCTACGAAGTCCCTTGCCCGAGATGTTGCTCGCGTGGCATCTCGATCCGAACGAGTTCCGCGGCAGCGCACGCGGGGCGCGAGCGGCGTTGCAGCAGCAGAAGCGCAAGCTGGGCAAGGAGCGCGGCTGCTGGCAGTTCGAGCACCTGAACGACGAGCAACTCACCGATTACTTCCACTACACGCTGTTCCCGAACACGTCGTTGACGATGGGCGTCGAGGGATTTCAGGTGCTTCGGCCGCAGCCGCATCCCACGGATCCGGAGCGCTGCATCTTCGATCATTGGTATCTGGTGCCCAAGATCGAAGGCGCGGACACCGCGGAAACACCCGTGGGGCTGCGCCCGGTCGCTGAAGCGAAGCACGAGGTGTTCAAGCACGGTGAGCAGTCGTTGGGGTTTGTCGCGGATCAGGACTTGAGCATCGCCGTCGGCCAGCAATGCGGGTTGCGCTCGCAAGCGTTTGCAGACCCGTACTTAAGCGGACAGGAGACGCGCATTCGGCGGTATCACGAGGTGTTGAACGACTACATTGCGGGGCGGCGCTAGCGGGGTCAGAGTCGCACCCGAATAACATCGTAGCTAGAGGGCTCCGCGCCGGAAGATGTTTTCAGGACCGCGCACAAGTACATCCTTGTAGCTGCTGCGGCGACCAACTTCCCTGTTGGATCGACGCTCCTGAAAACACCTTCCGGCACGAAGCCCTCCGGTCGCCGGTAGTGCGCTCGATCGCCCCAGAGCTGGTCTCGTCGCTACCGACAGCACGCACTCACTGCGCCGTCAGCCCGCCATCCACCGTGAGCTCCGCCCCAGTGATGTAGCGGGACTCCTCCGAAGCCAGAAAGAGCACGCAGTTCGCAATATCCAATGGATCACCCATGAAGCCCATGGGAATCGCCGCGGTGACCGCATCGTACTGATCGGCATTGCCCGCCATTGCCACCTTCTGCATGTTGGTCAAAATCATTCCAGGGTGCACCGAGTTCACGCGGATGCGGTCGCGTGCGGTCTCCAGCGCCACGGTCTTCGTGAAGAGTCGCACGCCACCCTTGCTCGCGGCATAGGCGCCACAGCCCGGCACACCCACCTGACCCACGACGGAGGACATGTTCACGATCGAGCCGCCCTGCCCTACGCGGCGCATCTCCTGCACCGCGCGTCGAGTACCGAGATAGATGCTCGTGAGATTGACTTCGATCTGACGTGCCCAGTCTTTGGTGGCGAGTACGTCCAGAGTACCTGGGATAAAGATACCGGCGTTGTTGACGAGCACATCGAGCCGTCCCTGCTCCTGCACGATTGCATTCACGACGCGGTCCCAATCCGCTTCGCGCGTGACATCGTGCGACATGGCCAGTGCTTTGCCATCGTCCTGTCGAATGCCAGCAGCAACGCGTTCGACGCCAGCGCCGTCCACATCCGTGAGATAGACGATCGCGCCTTCCGCGGCGAGCCGCTGCGCGGTGGCACTGCCGAGTCCTGGGACCGAGGCAGCGCCAGTGACGAGTGCAACCTTGCCGTCGACACGCCCGGCCATGCTCAGAACTCGTAGCCCAACTGCACACCGTACGTGCGCGGTTCCCGGGCCGATGCAAACGACCACAGACCCGCGACGGTGAAGGCAGCGTTAGGCCCGCGATCGTCCGTGAGGTTGCGTCCGTAGAGCGTCACCCGCGCGCGGCCAGCACCCACATCGAAAATGGACGAGAGGCTTGCATCGACCAGATTCTGGCTCTTCGCGCGCACGCGCGGATCGTTGCCGGGCACTACGATGACACCCGTTGCTGGCGGCGCAGTCGTCGAGCCATCCGAGATCTGCTGATCGTAGCTGTCGATGTAACGCCACGTGAGATTCGCTTGCAGCTCACCGAAACCGACCGGGATCTCGAGCTCTGCGCCCAGCGATCCGGTGACGTCCGGGCTGTAGATCATGTTGTTGTCAGAGTAGTCGAACGTCCGCAGCACGCCATTCACGGGCGCCTGAGTGATGAAGTCGTCGAAGTCCGAGTCCAGCAAGCCGAGCGCCGCGGTCAGAGTCAACGACTGCGCCACACGTGCCGTCGCATCGAGCTCGATGCCGCGAATGGTTGCAGAGCCCACATTCGACACGACCGTTTCGTTGCCTGTTGGGCCGCCGGGAATCGTCGTGTTCTGCTGCAAGTCGTCGTACTTGGCATTGAACACGGCCACATTCAATGCAAGGCGGTTGTCCCACAACTGGACCTTGGCGCCCACTTCCGTCGAGGCCACCGTCTCCGGACCGAACGGTGTGTTGGTCGAGATCACCGTCTGTGCGCGATTGCTGAAGCCACCCGAGCGATAGCCTTCCGACCATGACGCATAGAACATCATGTCGTCGTTCGGTCGATAGTCGACGCCGACCTTGGGCGTGAACTTGTCGAACTTCTTGCTGGGGCTGCCGAGCAGCACGCCGAAGTCGTTCTCGAAGCCTTTCTCGTCTTCGGTATAGCGCCCGCCGAAGTTGAGTCGCCACTGCTCCGCGAAACCCCAGTTGAAGTCGGCAAAGATCGCTGTCGACTCGGAGGTGCCGCTCGCGATTTGCGGCACCGGCAGTGGCGCACCGAACAGCTCGGTGAACTGCGTCAGGTCGTATTCGCTATCGAAGTAATACAGCCCCACCACATAGTCGAGCGTCTCGGTAATCCGCCCCGCCCCGCGCAATTCCTGGCTGAACTGCTCGTAGTCCTGGACACGGCGCGTGTGGTACAGGGCCACCGAAGAAGAGTCGAAGTCTTGCCGGTGATTCTCGTCGGAGGATCGGTAACCCGTGACCGAAGTGAAATGCACGGGACCTGCGTCGAAGTTCATCTCCAACGTCGCCGCCGGCGAAGAATAGGTCGCGAACTTGCGATCGCCGAAGACCGTGTACAGGTCGCCTTCCGTGTCGCGATTGCACTGCTCTGCTGGTTCGAACAGACAAAACACCTCGCCAGTGCGCGCGATGTTGGAGTTCGTCGGCTCGAAATCCTGCTGCTGCTTCTCGAGGGTCAAGAGCGCCTCGAAATTGCCCGGTCCTCCCTTGAAGAGAAGCGACGCGCCGAAGTTCTGGTTGTCGCTCTCGCCCACGCGCTTATCGAGCAGCGCATGCTTGTAGAAGCCATCCGTCTGATTCTCGAAGTAGAAGAACTTCGCCGCCAGGCGATCCGCGAGCATCGGTGTGTTGACGACCGCACGAACCGCGCGTGTATCGAAACGTCCATAGCTCACTTCCAGCTTGGCGCCGAGCTCTCCGGTCGGCCGCGTGCGCGTGATGTTGATCACGCCGCCAATCGTGTTGCGGCCGAACAGCGTGCCCTGTGGACCGCGCAGCACTTCGATTTTTTCGATGTCGAAGTAGTCGAAAACCTGGCCGGTGCTGGTACCCATGAAGATCCCATCGACCACGACCGCGACGGTCGGATCGAAGGACTTCTCCACGTCGGCGAACGTGAGACCGCGAATGGAAAGATTGGCCGTGGCCGCGCCGGAGTTCTGGCTCGTAATCAACACGTTCGGCGCTGCGCCTTGCAGGTCGGTCATGTTGATCGCGGCCTTACCTTCCAACTGCCGCGTCGAGATCGCGGTGATCGCGACGGGCGTTTGATTCAGCGTTTCCTCGCGGCGTCGCGCGCTGACGATGATTTCCTCGACACGCAGACTCGTATCATCCGTGGCCGCATCGGAAGCCCCCTCCTGCGCCTCGCCGCAGACGGGCAGTGACATGAGAACGCATACCCAACCAGTGATCGCTCGGCGCTGCATGCAACACCTCTATGTTCGGGTCTACTCGGCCGCGAGGCACTTGAGTGCGATCGCAGCAAACATCGTTCTTGGCCCGAAATGATCATGCGTGCGCATTTGCAGAATGCGAACTGCAACATGTGCTAGGTGAGCCGCTCTTCGCGGCACCGCAGTTCAGAGTCGGATGAGCACTTTCCCCAGATTGCTTCCGGTGAACAGCTTTGCGTATGCGGTGAGTACGTGCTCGAGTCCGTTCGTGACATCGAAGTGCATGCGGATCTGGTCGCGCTCCAGCCAGCGTCGCATGACGACATCGATCTCAGGCCCGCGCGCCAGGAAGTCAGGTGCGAAGAAGCCGCGAATGGTGAGTCGCCGCATGAGGATCTGATCGAAGCGTGCCGGGCCGAGCGGCGCAGCATCGGAGCCGTAACTCGCGATGAGACCGCAAATGGCAATGCGACCGTGCAATGCCATGTTGGGCAGCACCGCATCGAGCAGTGGCCCGCCGACATTGTCGAAGTAGACGTCGATGCCGCCATCGACTATGGCGAGCACGGCCGCAACATCCTCGTGCTTGTAGTCGATCACGACATCGAGGCCGATCTCATCACGCAGAAATGCGCATTTCTCCGCGCCACCCGCGAGACCGATCACTCGACAGCCCATGAGCTTCGCGATCTGCGCCGCTAATGAGCCCGTTGCTCCTGCTGCAGCGGACACCAGCACCGTCTCGCCCGGCCGTGCTGCGCCTGCGTCTGCAAGACCGACATACGCTGTCCACGCATTCAGGCCGAGCACGCCGAAGTGCTGCCGCGGGTCCTGCACGCTTTCATCCACCACCTGTAGTGCGGACTGCATTGCATCGACGCCCGAATAGTCGGCCCATTGACCGAAGCCGCGCACGAGCTCACCCGGCTTGAAGCCTGCATGCTTCGATTCAACGACGCGGCCCAGCACCAGCCCCGGCATGATGCTGCCGAGCGGCACAGGCGGCTGATAACCATCGGTGCGCGAAGACATCCACAAACGAGTCCCCGCATCGAGCGACAGGTACTCGTTGCGAATCAGCACTTCGCCGCTCTGCGGCGTCGGTATCGGAATCTGCTCGAATGCGAATGCGGCGGCAAAGTCGTTGCCGGAAGGATGGTTTAGCAGTCGCCAGCAGCGGTTCATTGGGAACCCTCGTTCGTGCTGAGCCTTTCAAGAAGCAGCCGTGTGTTCGCAGCTGCTCCCTCACCCGCCGCTATCGCGTCGACCTCCAATGTACACGGACGTACGAATGCCGCGGGCGCATGGATGCGCAGGAGTGGCGCCCGCAACCGGGAGAGGTGAGGAAGTTTGCGAAGCAATCATCGAGCGCGTCCCCTCCCGGTTCCGGGAGACGAGTGCATGGACGCACGAGGTAGAGCAACGCAGGAGCAGTTGCCGAGGGACAGGGTGAGGGTATTTCTTGCGAAGCTCTGCCGCGCTCGCGGCATGCTCCGCTCACCACTAGCGAACGCTCGCTCCTCGAGCAGCCACTGCAGAAATGATCGGCGCCGAATCGAAGTAATGCGGGCGGATCTCGCAGACCTTGTCATCGCGGAAGCGAAACACTTCCGTCAGTGGAACACGAACCGGCGGTTCGCCGGCGAGTACCATGTTCAGAACGGCAACCGCGTGGCTCTCGCCGACTGCGATGTCCTGCACTTCGAGGTCGGCAATGTCGAGCATGCCGAAGACGCGCTCGAACAGTGCACGCAGACCGCCGCGCCCGCGGTACACGCCCGCAAATGGCAGCTGCGATCCTTCGCTCGCGAAGAAGTCTTCCGTGAGTAACGCTTCGGCGCTCGCCCAGTCGCCCTGTCCGCAGCGTTCATACAGCGTTTGCACGATGCGTAGGCGGTCGGCGGCGGTGGTCATGGAGTACACCTCAACTCAAATGGGCCTGGGGCCTGGGGCGTGGGCCAGAGAAAGAGAAGAAGCGCAGCCCCTCTTCCCCCAGCCCCCAACCCCAGGCCCTTTTTTCCCGGCGATCCAG
>CBJNAT010000112.1:0-7452 GCA_966434585.1 uncultured Gammaproteobacteria bacterium
TCGCGCGCAGCTCCGCGACCGGTGCGGCCGGTGCGCCTGAGCTGGCGACGGCCGATGCCGATGAAGACGCGCAGGCAGCGCTGCAGCACGTCGTGGTGACGTACAGCCCCGTGAACGGCCGTCGCATCTACGTCAATGGCGTGGATACGGGCGATAACGATGCGCAGGGTGGCGGCACGATCGGTTCTTGGGATGACAGCTTCGCGCTCGTGCTGGGCAACGACGCCGCGAATAACCGTCCGTGGACGGGCGTGGTCCGCATGCTCGCCGTGCACGAACGCGCGCTCACGCCAACGCAGATCCAGCAGAACTTCGAAGTCGGCGTCGGCCAGAAGTACTTCCTGCTGTTCGGTGTGAGCCACCTCGTGGACGTGCCGCAGTCATACATCGTGCTGGAAACGTCGCAGTACGACAGCTACGGCTACCTGTTCACGAATCCCCGCTTCATCAGCCTCGATCCGAATGCACGGCCCGGCAGTATCCCGGTCCGCGGCATTCGCCTTGGCATCAACGGGGCCGAACCGCTCGTCGGTCAGGCGTACCGCACGATCGACACGACCATCACCGATGCAGGCTACACGCCGGCTGCGGGCTTCTCGCTCTCGACCGTTGGCACGATCATCGGTCTCGAAGAAGGTCCGGAGACCGATGAGTTCTTCCTCTGCTTCGATCAGCTCGGTACGCGCACCAGCGTGTGCTCGACAGATCCGCAGGCGATCCCGGCGACGTTCACGGACGGCACGCGTCCGTCCGACATCGGCGTGCGCACGTTCGATGAGATCAACGCGACCATGGCCAAGGTGACGGGTGTCGATCCGAATACGGCGGCCGTGAAGACGACGTACGACACGATCCGTCAGTCGCTGCCCGCGACAGCGGACGTGGAAGCGTTCCTCGCCTCGCACCAGACGTCGATCGCGCAGCTGGCGATGCAGTACTGCAATGCCCTGGTCAACGACGGCACGGCACGCGCGGCGATGTTCGGCAGCTTCAACTTCAATGGGTCGCTCTCGAGCGGTAACGCAAGTGGCGTCGTCAATCCGCTCGTGGATGCCGTGCTCGGCTCGAACGTGCCGGACACGCAGCCGACGGCAAACGCGGTGCAGACGGAGTTGGCCAACCTCGTCGATCGTCTCTGCCCGTCCGGCTGCAACGGCAGCGCACGCATCAATCAAGTCGTCACGGCGACATGCGCCGCGGCGGTCGGTAGTGCCGTCACTCTGGTCAAGTAACAGCAGGACTTTCTACTCGGGATGGGTGAACGCTCATGTTGATCATCAAGTCGCAACGTCGTCGCAAGATCGGCCTGAACGAGCCGCTCAAGCATGCCGTCCACAAAAAGCCCGTCACGCGGCGCGATTTCCTGGCGCAAGGCTTTTTGACCGGCGCGGCGACCATCGTTGCCCCGAGCCTCTTGGCGACCGTCTTGAAGTCGCAGCGTGCCAACGCAGCGCTGTCCTCGGACATCGAGACGATCGCGCGCGCTCAGGCCGCGTGCAACATCCAGCAAGGCGCGGGTAAGGTTCCCTTCGTCTGCTTCGATCTCGCCGGTGGTGCGAACATCGCGGGCTCCAACGTGCTCGTGGGTCAGCAGGGTGGGCAGCTCGATTGCCTGTCGACGCAGGGTTATTCGAAGCTGGGCTTGCCCGGCAACATGCTCCCCAACAACGCCACCACGAACTTCGTCAATACCGAACTCGGCTTGGCATTCCACACGGACAGCGCGTTCCTGCGCGGCATTCTCGAGAAAACCTCGCCGGCGACGCGCGCCAACGTGAACGGCGCGATCATCCCTGCGCGCTCGGAGAACGATACGGGCAACAACCCGCACAACCCGATGTATGGCATCGCCAAGACGGGTGCGCGGGGTGAGTTGCTGACGTTGATCGGTTCGCAGAACTCCGAATCGGGCGGCAACTCGATGGCCCCGGCCATGCTGATCGACCCGGCGAATCGTCCGACCAAGATCGATCGCACGAGCGATGCGGCCGGCCTTGCGCCGAGCGGCGGCGCGAGCGTGTTGCCACAACCCGATACAGTCGCGGCGATGGAGTCGATGGCGCGCATCAGCGGCTTCAAGCTCGGCAATCCGAATACCGATGCGGACACGAGTGATGATCCGGTCAGCACCGGGCTATCCGATGATCTCACCGTGAAGAAGCGCATGCAGTGCGCGTACGTGAAGACGGCCGATACGACCGATCGTTTCAACGACCCAGCCGTCGTGAACCCCAGCCTCGATCCGCTCATCAAAGGCGCGAGCGGCATCTTCTCGGATACCGAGTACAACGACCGCGAGTTCGAAAAGACCGCTGCGGTGATGAAACTCGTTGTGTCGGGCCTCGCCGGCGCCGGCACCATCAGTATGGGCGGCTTCGACTATCACACCGGCGATCGCGCGACCGGCGAAGTGCGTGACCTGCGCGCCGGCCGTTGCATCGGTGCGGTGCTCGAGTACGCCGCGCGTCTCGGCCAGCCGGTGATGATCTATGTATTCAGCGATGGCTCGCTGTCGTCGAACGGTATGGTCGACAACTCAGTGGACGGTCGCGGCAAGGGCCAGTGGACCGGCGACAACCAGCAGACAGCCGCTTCGTTCTTTCTCGTCTACAGCCCGACCGGTCGTCCGACGCTCCTGGAAGAAGCGGGCATCCCGACCACGCGCCGTCAGCAGCTCGGCTATTTCCGTCGCGATGGAGATGTGGAAACGGCGGGCAGCCCTGCAGCGAACAACGTCAACCTGCTCGTGCAGACGGTGCTGCTGAACTACATGGCGCTGCATGGCGAGGAGAACAACTTCGCAAGTACGTTCGTGGGCCATGGCCTCGGGCCGACGGACATGCAGCGCTCGCTGATTGCGTTCAATCCGATCGTTTGAGACACCCTCACCCCAACCCTCTCCCGCGCGGCGGGAGAGGGGGCAAGAACACCTCTCCTGTTCCAGGAGAGGTCGACGCGGAGCGGCGGGTGAGGTGGCGCGAAGCGCTACGCTCTATCTCCCCGCCGCATACCCCACTTCCACGAACAACGCCCGTCCGCGCCCGGGAAAGTATCGATAGTTCCCGAACGCGAAATCCGCGCGGTCGGCGTACTCCTCGTCCGTCACGTTGTTGAGCCGAAATGCCGCGTGCCATTCGGGACGGAAGTTCCAGACCGCACGCAGGTTCAACAAGTCATGCCCCGGGTAGTCGTTCGCATTGCTCGCATCGACGTAATAGCGGCCGACTGAAATCCATTCCAGTTGCGCGCGTGCGTTCGGCAGGAAGCTCCAATCGACCCGCGCGCTGTTCACGTGCTTCGGCGCGGTGTCGATGTAACGGCCGGAGACGATGGTTTCCCCGCCTTCGATCGGGCGATTGAAATCGTACTTGTGCTTCGCATACGTGCCGGCGCCGCTCAACGTCACGGTGGGGAGCACGCGCCAACTGGCCTCGTACTCCACGCCGCGATGCTTGGTGCGCCCATCGCTCACGTTGAACGCGTTGGCGTCGCGGAAGATGACATGCCGTTTGCGCATCGTGAACGCGCTCACGCTGTAGCTCAGCCTCTCGCCCGTCGAGCGTAGGCCGACTTCGAGGCTGTCGAGTCGTTCGGAATCGAGGTCAGCGACGCTTTGCTGGCGTTGCAAACGATACAGCTCGCTCGTGTCCGGCGCACGGAAGCCGCGAGCAGCGGCGACATACGCGGCGTGATGCTCGCCGAACAGATACGTCAAGCCGAGTTGCGGAGTGACATAGTCGAATGTGTCCTCGCGATCGGCGGGTCGATTGAACAGGCAACCGCCGAAACCGCACGGCGTGCCGTCCTCTCTCGTGTTGCCCGTCAGCATGCGATTGTCGTAGTCGTAACGGACCCATTCGCCCCGTAAAGCTGCAGTGAGCTGCCAGCGCTCGGCGAACCGCTGCTCGCCATGCACATAAGCGGCGGCGACTGAGCTGGTCGTGTCGTAGTCGTAGTGTTTGCCGGGCGGGCGGATCGCGATCGCCGCAGGCGCCGCGCCCGTTGCAGGCCCCTGCTGATCTTCGAGGAGGAAGCTGTTCGCCCGTTCCAGATCGATGCCGGCAACGAGGGTGCGATTGCCCTCATCCACCAGCGCAACAGAGGCGAGCACGCCGAAGGAGTCTTGCCCATTCTTCTCCAGGGGTTTGCCGATGAGGAAATGCTGCAGGAAGTCCATGCGTGAGGTGCGCGCGTACGGACGCACTTGCAACTCCCAGCCCCTCGTCAGCGGTCGCGTGTACAGCGCGCTCAAACGCACCGCATGCGCATCTCGGTAGGCTTCAGGGTTGTCGTTGGATTGGGCAATGTCTTCGTCCTTATAGGCGTCCTCACCTTGGATGAAGCTTGCGGTCTCCTGATCGAGTCGAGTGGCTGCGAGGGTCACAGCAAGCGAGCCCTCGCCAAGTTCGCGTTGGTAGCTCGCGTTCAGTTTTTGTTCGTTCAACCCAGAGTCATCGCGCCAACCGCCGTCATGACTCGCAAGGCCTTGGATGCCGAAGGCATCGCGTTCGTCCACGTGACTGAGCGCGAATTTCACGCGGTAGAAGTCGTCCGGCCCCGCCTCGAGCGATGTCGCATAGAGCGGCAGCTGCTGAGGCGTTGCGCTGATGACGTTGATGGCCCCGTGCATTGCACTCGAGCCGTAAACGGCGCCAGCCGGACCTCGCAGCACTTCGATGCGACTCGCCTGTTCCGTGTTGACCTCGAATAGCTCGTTGACATTGCAGAAGCCCACCGGCCGGATGGGAATACCGTCGGCAAGGAAGAGGAATGCACCGCACGAGCCAGGACCCGTCAACACCGGCGAGCGCACCGCTGTCAGGCTTTCTGCGCCGTTGTTGCGTTGGATCATCGCACCGGGCGCTACGTTCATCGACTCGCTGTGGTGGGTCGAGCCGATCAACGCAATATCGTCACTGTCGATACGCGTGATGCTGCCTGCGTACTCACGCAACGGTTGCTCCACGCGCGTGGCGGTGACGATGACTTCCTCGCGAGCAAGCGTCTGTGCTTGCGCCTGCAGTGCCGTCAGCAGTAGGAACGATCCGGCCAATGTGGTGAGGCCGAGGCGACGAGATTGCATGGAGGGAGCCTCGAAAGAGCAAGGGCCCGAATTGTCTCGACCACTGCTGGAGCTGTGCAAGCGCTGTTACCATCCGCCGCGCATGAATCACTCGCTGCTGCGCTTCATCTTTTCCGTAGCCGTGCTCACTTGCCTCACAGGGACCCAGGGGTGGGCGCAGGCAACCGCAGAAACCTCTCGGCCACGCATCGGTCTCGTGTTGAGCGGCGGAGGTGCGCGGGGCGTCGCCCACATCGGTGTGCTGAAAGTGCTCGAAGAGCTGCAGGTGCCGGTCGATGCGATTGCCGGCACGAGCATGGGCGCGGTGGTCGGTGGGCTATACGCGTCCGGGATGCGCGCCGAGGAAATCGAGCGGCTGATCGACTCGGTGAACTGGCAGGACGCGTTCCAGGATCGGCCACAGCGCGCGCAACTGGGCTTTCGTCGCAAGCAGGACGATCGCAACTTCCTCGTGCGGTATTCGCTCGGATTGCAGCGGAACGGGTTCACGTTGCCGAAAGGCTTCGTGCAGGGACAGAAGCTGCATCAACTGCTGCGCAAGGCGACGTTGCCCGTCGCGGACGTGCAGGAGTTCGATGGGCTGCCGATCCCATTTCGCGCGCTCGCCACCGATCTGGAGACGGGCGAAGGCATTGTGATGGGCTCGGGGGATCTCGTTACGGCAATGCGCGCGAGCATGTCCGCGCCCGGTGTCTTCGCGCCGGTGGAACGCGATGGACGCTTGCTCGTCGATGGCGGGCTCGCACACAACTTGCCCGTCGAGATTGCGAAAGACATGAACGTCGACACGTTGATCGTGGTCGACGTGAGCTTTCCTCTGTACAGCCGCGAGCAGCTGGACTCCCCACTCGAGATCACGAATCAAGCCTTTGCGATTCTCGTGCGGCAGCGCACGCTCGAAGAGCTCGAGCGTCTGGGTCCGAACGATGTGCTCATCTCGCCGGATCTAGGCCGTGTACCGTCGGCCGACTTCACGCGCGTGCCGCAGTCGCTGCGTGCCGGCGTGACGGCGGCGCGCAATGCACGGGAAAAACTTCAGGTGCTAGCACTGGATGCGCCTGCCTATCTCGCGTGGCGGGAGGCGCATCGGCCGCGGACCAAGGGCGATACGCTCGTGCAGTTCGTACGAACGGACGCGGCATCGGAACGCTACGAGCCGCTGGTCGAAGCGACGATGCAAAACATCATCGGCAAGCCCGTCAACAAGGATCGCATCGGCCGACGCTTGTCCGATCTGTATGCGCTCGATCGCTTCGAGAGCATCGATTACTCCCTCGTCGAGGACCAGGATCGCGAGGGCCTCGAGTTCCGTCTGCGGCCGAAAAGCTGGGGGCCGAACTACGTCCGCGTGGGGCTCAACCTGCAGGACGACTTCGCCGGGAACAGTCGCTACAACGCAGCGCTGCGATTCATCGCGACGGAGCTGAACGTGCGTGGCGGGGAGTGGCTGACGGACGGGCAGATCGGCGACAACCCGCGGCTGTTCACCGAGTTCTATCAACCGGTGACGTGGGATCAAAGGTACTTCGTCGCACCTCAGATCGATTACGAAGTCCGCACCCTCGATGTAATCGATGACGAACAGGAGCGCATCGCGCGCTACCGCGTGCACAACTTTGAAGGCGGCTTGGATTTTGGTCGGCAGTTTCACAACTGGGGCGAGCTGCGCGTCGGTGTGCGCCGTGGCCAGGGTCACTCCAACATTCTCATCGGCGATCCGGAGCTGCCGACCGATTCGTTCGATCGCGGCGGTTACTTCACCCGCTTCTCGTACGACAAGCTCGACAGCATCTTCTTCCCGCGGCATGGGCAGCAGTTCCAGCTCGAGTGGCGCGCCGAGCGTGAGGATCTGGGCGCGGACGTGAACGTGGATACGCTCGAGATGAGCTGGCTCGTGGCGCGTTCTTTCGACCGGCACACGTTCATCTTCTGGACCGATATGGGCACGACGGTCGATGACGTGTCCACACCGCAGGACTTCTTCACCCTCGGCGGTTTCTTTGAGCTATCCGGGCTCGCGCCGGAGTCGCTTTCGGGGCCACACTACGGCATCGGCCGGTTGATCTATTACCGCCAGATCGGCCGCCGCGGCTCAGGCGTATTCGACTTCCCGACGTACGCGGGCATTTCCCTGGAGGCGGGTAATGTCTGGCAGGACCGCGACGATGCGGATCTCGGCGACCTGCGCAAAAACGGCAGTCTGTTCCTGGGCGTCGATACCCTGCTCGGACCCGTCTACCTCGGTGCGGGCTTCGAGGATGGCGGCAGGCGGGCGTTCTACTTGTTTTTGGGAAGGACGTTCTGAGGGAGCGGGTAGCTAGTCGGCTAGTCAGCTAGTCGGCTAGCCAGACTGAAGGGAGCAACCTCTG
>CBJNAT010000113.1:0-7435 GCA_966434585.1 uncultured Gammaproteobacteria bacterium
ACGGGCGCGACCGTGCCTGTGGGGGCAGTGGTCACTGGGGTAGGCGAAACTGCAGGCGCGCCGGGTTTCTCATCAGTGCCGGCGCTCGCTCCTGCGGGCCCTGCAATCGTTGACTCCCGCATTGCTGTCGCACCGACGCAGCCCACACCCCTGGGCGGCGCGACGCGGTCCATAGATCCATTCCATGGCGTGCGCACGCCGGAACGCAACTTCGGCAAGGCTACACTGCCGGGCGGTGTGAAGGTAACGCCGCTAGCTCGGCGCCTTGCTGCTGAGGTCGGCCTGGATCTCGCACACGTACGGGGTTCGGGCCCGCACGGACGCATTGTCGCGGCGGACTTGCGTCGTGTCCCAGTCACATCCCAAACGGAACCGGCACACGAAGCCGAGCAGGTGAAGGCGCTGTATGCGGGTACGGCTTATCGTGAGCTGAAGCTCGATGGCATGCGCAAGACCATCGCCCGGCGGCTCTCGGAATCTAAGCGGCAGGTGCCGCACTTTTATATCAACGGCGACCTGAATGTGGAGGCGCTGTTGGCGCTGCGTAAACAGGTGAACGAGGCCACGCCAGTCCGGGTCTCGGTGAACGACCTGTTGGTGAAGGCATATGCGTTGGCGCTGCAGCGCGTCCCCGCGGCCAATGTCGCTTGGGCCGGCGACCGTCTGCTGCAGTTCGAGCGCTCCGACATCGGCGTGGCCGTGGCAGTGCCCGGAGGGCTGGTGACCCCGGTCGTGCACAATGCCGATGCCAAGAGTCTCATTACGCTCGCCGGCGAGATTGCCGCGCTCGCCACCCGCGCCCGCGAACGCAAACTCCAGCCGGCCGAGTACGCCGGGGGGGCGGCTACCGTGAGCAATCTCGGCATGTATGGGGTGCGGAGCTTTCAGGCCATCGTCAATCCCCCGCAGGCGACCATTCTTGCCGTCGGTGCTGCTGAGCGCCGCGTGGTCGAGGCCACCGACGGAACGCTGCGTGCGGCCACGCTGCTCAGCGTGTGCATTTCAGCCGACCATCGCGCCGTCGATGGCGCCGTCGCCGCTGAGCTGTTCGCCGCCCTGCGCCAAATCGTCGAAACCCCAATCAGCGTCCTTCTCTAAGAGGCTCAAGTCATGAAATACAACAGTCCCTCTGCGAGCGCCCGATGGGGTACACAGGCGAAGGATTGGGAAGGCGGCGTTGACTATCACCGGCTACGGGCAGAGCGGCTGGCGCGTGCGCAGGCGGCCGTGAAGGCCAACGGGCTGGGCGCGGTTCTCTGCTTTAACTTCGACAACATTCGTTACATTACCGGAACGCACCTTGGCGAGTGGGCACGCGACAAGTTCATCCGCTATGCCCTATGTGCAGCCGACGGCAAGCCCTACCTGTGGGATCCGGCTGCCCCGGCAAAACGCATATCCTCCCCTTGGATTGCCGATCAGGTCGCGGCTGGCCACTCCACCATGCAGGGCGGATTGCCCCTGACTATGGGTATTCAGAGCGACTTCGCCCGCCAGGTAAGGAAGGCCCTCGTCGACTTGGGTGTCGAGAATCAGCCCGTTGGTATCGATGTGATGGAGCTCCCGATGATCCGAGCGCTGGAAAAGGAGGGGATAGAAGTTGTTGACGGCCAGCAAGCGATGCTCGATGCACGCGAGGTGAAGACCCAGGATGAGATTGAGCTGCTGAAGGTGGCCTGCGCCATGGTCGATGCCGCTTACGTGGACGTCGTCAAGGCGATCCGTCCGGGAACGCGCGAGAACGAGCTCGTGGCGCTGGTCAATGACCGGCTGTATCGCCTCGGGTCCGAGCGCGTCGAGTGCGTTAACTCTGTCTCGGGCGCTCGCGGTCGACCACACTGTCACACGTTCTCGGACCGGTTGATCCAGCCGGGGGACATGGTGTTTCTCGACATCATGCACTCCTACAACGGTTATCGGACGTGCTATTACCGCACGTTCATATGCGGTGAGCCGAACAGGTATCAGATCGAAGCTTACGAGAAGGCATCAAAGTGGCTCTCGGCCTCGATGGACATGATCCGACCCGGTGTGACACCCGATGAGATCGCGGCCGTGTGGCCCAAGGCCGAGGAGTTCGGCTACCGCAACGAAGCCGAAGCTTTTCTCCTGCAATACGGCCACGGTGTCGGGCTCTCGCTTTGGGAGCGCCCCATCATCTCGCGCCGCTACACCGGGAACACGCGGCCGCTGAAGGAGGGCATGGTGTTCGCGCTTGAAACGTGGTGCGGCGCCGAGGATGGCTCTGGGGCGGCGCGTATCGAAGAAGAAGTCGTGGTGACTCGCACAGGCTGCGAGGTCATTACCAACTTCCCATCGGACCACCTTATTTCGTGCGGATTGCCAGGGTGCGAGGTTTTTTGAGCCGGATCTCGTCCGATTCAGAGTCGCAAAAGGGCACTGACGGCATTACGCCGCAGCGAGCCAGCACATTGTGAACGAACCGAAACAACCCGAAAACTTCGACCTCGCAGTGATCGGCGCAGGGCCGGGCGGGTACGTCGCTGCCATTCGCGCAGCGCAGCTCGGACTACGCGTGGTGTTAGTCGAGCGGGCGCATCTTGGCGGTATCTGTCTAAACTGGGGATGCATTCCCACGAAGGCGTTGCTGCACTCGGCGGAGGTGTACGAACAACTGCAGCACCTTGAGGAGCTCGGTTTGTCATGTGGCGGCAGCTCGTTCGATTTCGCGCGGGTCATCGAGCGCTCGCGCGCGGTTGCGCGGCAACTCAACGCGGGCATCAGTCACCTCATGAAGAAGCACAAGGTCGCCGTGGTGGACGGCACCGCGCGGCTGGTGCCGGGAACGCCTGCACCTGGAGTGCAAGTGGCGCTCAAGACGGGCGGAACGCGGAGCCTGGTCGCACGCAACGTCATTGTGGCGACGGGAGCGCGCGCACGCACCAACCCAGCGATTGGCATGGTGCCCGACGGGGCAGGCATCTGGACCTACCGTGAGGCCATGGTGCCAAAGCAACTGCCGAAATCGCTGATTGTCATCGGCTCGGGAGCGATCGGCCTCGAGTTCGCAAGCTTCTACCGCAGCTTCGCAACCGAGGTGACCATCCTCGAGGCGCTTGATCGCATCTTGCCTCTCGAGGACGCGGAAATTTCTGCCGCCGCACACAAGGCATTCGAGAGACGCGGGATGCGTATTCGCACGGGCGTGCCCGTTTCGCGCATATCGGCGATGGCGGCCGGCGCTCGCGTCGAGCTTGGGGGTAACGCGGAGCGGGAAGTACTGGAGGCTGAAGCGGTGCTGGTCTCGATTGGGATTCAGGCAAACGTCGAAGACCTCGGGCTAGAGGCGCTCAGTGTGAAGATGGATCGCGGCCACATCGTCACCGATTCGCGCGGCGCGACTAATGTGGCGGGACTTTATGCGATTGGCGATGTGGCAGGGGCGCCCTGGCTCGCTCATAAAGCCAGCCATGAGGCGGTCCGCTGCGTTGATCACATCGCGGGCGCCCCTGGCGCGCACGTTAGCGCACCCATTCCGGCGTGCACCTACACGTCACCTCAGGTCGCCTCGGTCGGTCTGACCGAAGCGGCGGCAAAGGCGAGGGGGCACGACACTCGGGTGGGACGATTTCCCCTCCGGGCAAACGGGAAGGCCATGGCTGCCGGAGAGTCCGAGGGGTTCGTCAAGACAGTGTTCGATGGGCGCACGGGCCAGTTGCTCGGCGCGCATATGTTCGGTGCGGAAGTGACGGAGATGATCCAAGGCTTTGCAATGGCGATGACGCTGGAGTCGACCGAGGCGGAGATCATAGCGACCGTGTTTCCGCATCCGACCATTTCCGAGTCGATGCACGAGTCGGTACTGGATGCTTTTCGCGGCGCGCTGCATGTGTGAAGGGTGACGCTCCGCGGCATTTTCAAGGGCGAAGAAGGGCAATGTTCAATTTCGATTTAGCCGATGGCTATGTGGCATTGCGAGTCCTGACCGGATTATTTTTGCTGCCGCATGCATGGGGCAAAGTGTTCCAGTCCGCGGGGCCCCTCGGCTTCTTCACCGCAACCGAATTGCCCAGGCCAGCGCTGTTCATGTACGTGGCCTTCGTCGTCGAGGTGATCGCAGGTGTTGCGCTGGTGCTCGGGATGTGGACGCAAGTTGCGGCCTGGGTCGCAGCCGCATTCTTGTTTGCGGCGACGTTGGCGACGCTCAAGGTGAGCAAGGGAAACTGGTTCTGGATGGTGGGCGGTTGCGAGTATCCTCTGTTCTGGGCGTTGTGTTGCGTGATCGTGGCGATGCATGCCTGAGCGGATGGAGTGCGGCTTTCTCTGGCCGTTTGCACAGTACGAACTCGTGTAGCCTCCGTGCGCATGAAAGTACCGAGCTCATTTTTGCGCGCGCTCTGGAGTAAAGCGGCATGACCCGCCCGGACGAGCGAACGCCGGTCACCGTCGTTACTGGCTTCTTGGGCAGCGGCAAGACGACGCTGCTCAATCGTGCGTTACGCTCGCCGAAGATGGCCAATACAGCGGTAGTGATCAATGAGTTTGGGTCCGTGGCACTCGATCACCTGCTCACGGAAGCGAGCAATGATCAGATTGTCGTATTGGAAAACGGCTGCCTCTGCTGCACCGTGTTCGGTGATTTGATTGCAACGCTCAATCGTCTATATCACGCTCGCGAGGCGGGTGAGGCACCGGGGTTCGATCGGGTGATCATCGAGACGTCCGGGCTCGCAGATCCTCGGCCCGTTGTGCAGGCGTTCCTTTCCGATCCGACCTTGGAAGGCCTGTACCGTCTCGACTCGGTGCTCGCGGTGGTGGATGCGGTTAATGGGCCGGGCACGCTCCAGCGCCATGACGAAGCAGTTCACCAGATCGCCCTGGCCGAGCGGATTTTGATCACCAAGTTGGACCTACTCGGTGCCGAACAGGCACAGGCGCGCGAGGCAGACTTGCGGGAGCGCTTTCGCCGAATCAGTCCGGCCGCGATTGTGTGTCGGAATGACGCCCCGAGCTTGGATCCCCTTGAACTGCTGCTCGCGGGTAAATATTCACTCAGGCGTGATGGTGATGGTGAGGATGCGCTTGCTTGGCTCAATGCAGAGGTTTATTTCGGCGCTGCCGAGAACGTTCCCAACAGCAAGGGTGCGGCCCAACACCACCACGAAACACGGGAAACCGCTTCGGCCGATCTGGCTGGCCACACGCATCATCATGGTGAAGCGAAGATTGCCTCTTTCTGCCTGGTCCGTGAGGAGCCAACCACACTTTATGGACTGGAGCTTTTACTCGCAGCGGTGGAGCGGAACCTGGGGCCGGGGTTGCTGAGACTGAAGGGCCTGGTCCACGTGAAGGAGCGACCCGAACAACCGGCGGTCATTCATGGGTCACAGCACCTGTTGCACAATCTGAGCTGGCTCGAGCGCTGGCCGAGCGCAGACCGGTCAACCCGGATCGTCTTCATCACCCAGGGCATTGAACGGCCGGAGTTGGTCGAAATGTTGGCGCTCCTGGATCGTGTGGCACAGCGCACCGCGCTGGCGCGGGAACGCGCGCAGCCGGGCGACGCAAACTGACGCTCGCTACAGGATTTCGAACACCTGATAGGTCGCGCCGCCGGCGATACGATGGCCGCATGCCACGGACACGATGCGATTCAGCCAGTCGTATTGTTCTGCTGCGGTTTCGAAACATGCCGCAGCGCGCATGTAGTATTCAGCCGGGTTGACGTTTTCGCCGCGCGCGATCCGGTCGAGCACTTCTTTCGGGCCGTGACGAACCCCGAAATAGGTCATGGCGATCAGCGCACCGTCATCGGCCTGTAGTACGAGGCGGACATTCAGGGTTGTGGCTCCGTCAGCGCGAAGCGACTGCCAGTCACTCCCGCCGGACAGGATTCTTCCGCGCAGCCGTTCGCCTTCGAACCGTCCACCCGTGATTTCACCGATTCGGCGGTCATGCCCGGGCGTGGCGCCGACGATGCTGGGCGGTTTCACATCGATCTGAAAAGCGAACAGCGGGCGGTAGCTCAGCGTCTTCAGTTCGCGAGGCAGGAGTGCGGTCAAGGAGTTCGTGTTCATCACGCCTGATCGATCCGCCGATTTGCCTAGATGTGACCCGAGGCAACGATCGCGTCGTAGGTCTGGCCGTAATGACTCTTCAGCAGCTCGATGGCGCGTGCGGCATCCTTGGCCATGCTCGCCTCGACGAGGGCACGGTGCTCATCGAGTTCGTTGCGCTCGGGAATCCATCGAATCGCGATCAGACGATAGCGCTCGGCCGCATCGAATAGTTGCTCGCTGATGCGCCGCATCCAGCGGCTTCCGCAGCCCGAAACGAGGGCCATGTGGAATGCCTTGTGCCGTGCTTCCCACTGTGAACTGTCTTCACTACTGGGCGCTGCCCGCGGCGTGCGTGAGAGGTGGTGGAGCGCCAACACCAGCGCCTCCTCCCACGTCGCCTCGAAGCGGTGAATGGAATCCGTAATGGCAGCACCGTCGATCAGAAGGCGGGCGTTCAGCAGCTCGCGGAGCTCCTCACGACTCACGGGAGCAACCCGAAATCCCTTCTGCTCCTCGAGTGCGACGAAGCCCTCCGCCAGCAATCGGTTCAACGCCTCGCGTACGGGGCTGCTGCCCGTGTTGAAGCGCTGCCGCAAGGAATCTGCACCCAACTTAGTGCCGGGCCGTAGCCGGCCGCTGAGGATATCCGCCCGCAATTGACCAAAAACAGCGGCGGTCAGCGTAGCCGCCGGCCGCTCACCGTCGGCCTCTCGGTCAGGTTTGGAAACAGCAGTATCAGCGACTGAAGTCATAGCAAATTGGCGGGTTGATCGTATAACAGTGATGAACGTCGTATTTTCGAAATTATAGACAATTTCGCGCGAATGTCGATGAACTAGGCATGCCGCTGGTCACGCGGCGAAATCCAACCAGACCGGCGACACGAGTAGGAGGCACCTCCACGAAGTGCTCGTGTGGTGTGCGAAATCCGGATCCGCAGAGGCCACAACGGCCGGGGCGACTCAGGCGAGGCCGCTCGAGCGTGCCTGTTCGAGGGCCAACACGGACCAGTCCTTATCGTCATCACCGTGGGCAATCGCCCCGAGCATTCGGTCTCGGCACACATTCGCACTCGGCAAGGGGACCCGTGCAGCTTCGGCGGCAGACAGCACAGCTGTGATGTCCTTCAGGCCCAGTGTGGCGGTGAGGTTCACCTGATTCCAGGCTTTGTCCAGGATATGCCGAGAATAACTCTCGTACGCCGAACACGCGAACAGCCCATCCGTGAGCACCTCGCGAAACGTCTCCACAGGTCCACCGGATTTCTGGACGAGCGCAAACGCCTCACCCATTACCTCGATCGCACAGGCGAGTACGAAATTGTTGCACAGCTTGAGCAGCGGGGCGGTCGCCGGACCATCCTCCCCCAGCCGCCCGAGCAGGAGGACAAGGCGCTCACCTGGCCGTACTGGCCG
>CBJNAT010000114.1:0-7433 GCA_966434585.1 uncultured Gammaproteobacteria bacterium
AGGGCGCTCGGGTTCAAGAAGCGTTGTTCGACTTCCACGCGCGCGATGATGCCGGTGATTTCCATCCGCACGGCCGTGTGAACGTGCGGTGCTTCGATGGACCCCTGCTCCGTTCGTAACGCGAGTGTGCCCGCCTGTATATCGTCTGGAACGGCCTGCGCTCGGGCATGCATCACGAGGCCGAATAGCGTCAAGAGAACGAACAGGACGTAGAGGAGGGGCGCGAAGCGGTATCGATCGGGATGGGCACGCATGCGGCTCTCCTTTGTTTGGCGAAGAGCATCGCAATGAGATTCGGCGCAGGTCCGTCGCCGTCCTGGCAAACCGCGCATGGCTGGTGACGAATTGTGGCAACGAATTTACGTGGGATGGCGCGCTGTCCCGACCATGCATCGACGCGCGTTCGCCCGACTGCGCGTATCCGAGCGCTTCGCAGCCTTTATCGCGGTCGCTGCCGATACTGCATCGGCGAGGAGCCCGTCCACTTCTTGAATGCGCGCGAGAAGCTCGACGTTTCGGCGAAGCCGAGCATCTCGCCGATGGCATCGATCGAGAGCGCCGAGCGATCGAGCATGTAAGTCGCACGCTGCCGGCGAACTTGATCGAGCAACTCGCCGAAGTGCAGGCCGAGCCGCGCGAGGCGACGATTCAGTGTGCGTTCCGACATCGATAGTTGGCGCGCCACCTCGTCCGCGCTCGGATACATTCGCGTGGCACGAACCAGCAGTCCGTACACCTGCGCGACAAAGTCATCTTGAACCTCGGCATCGCGAATCAACCGCTCGCACAGTTGCTGATAGGTTTGTTCGAGCAATGGATTGGCCATCGGCAAGGGCAGATCGCCGGAGCCCGGTAGGAATAGCCATCGTGAGCGCGGCGCGCCAAAGTGCACCGGCACGCCCAGTGCGGCTTCGAAATCCATGCCGTAATCGCGACGCTGCAACCGAGTCTCGATGGTCTCGAGAGGAAACGGCTGCCGCATGTCGCGCAGGAACATCGTGGCAGAGCCGAGCGCGCGCACGAGGGTGAAATCGCGCATCTCGGGATCGACCCAAGCATCGTCGGCTTCCAAGCCGATGAGTGCGCCGTCTTCTTCCACGATTCGATACTGCAGGAGCGAGAAGGTCAGTGCCTGAAAAGAGACCAGAACTTTCAAGCCCGCATGGATCGTGCCTGCCGCCAGCACAGCGAGGCCGAGCGGTCCGTACGCCATCAGCCGGTACAGTCCGCCTGTCGTGAACCACAGGTCGGGCCGTGCCTGTGTGGCGCGCGCAAACTCGTTCTGAAAATGCAGCTCCTGTACGCCCGTGACTTCGCCCGCGACGTTGTCGAGCGTATCGACGGGTAAGCCAGCCTTCGTCACGAGCGGTCGCGGATCGATGCCGTGCTCGCGCAGCACTGCGCCCATCAGGCGCACGCTTTGGTTGGACAACCGCACCGATGTCAGGAGCTCAGGCTTCATACCGCCAGCCTAGGTACTTGGCGGGAATTGTCAAAACCTTGTCGCAAACCGACATTCCTTCCGTCCGCTGCCTGGCACACAGTCCATATCACGCACCCGTCAGAGGTGCGGATGAACGAGAGGAGGCTTTGTGAACCAGCCCGCCAAACCGCTTCCCCTGGGGGATGACTCTGCAGTCGCAGCGAGCACGCAGCCGCTGCCGTTCTCGCGCTGGCCACAGACGCCACGTGTCGTGCTCGGGGTGACAGGCGCGGAGCCTCCCATGCCGGAGGTCATTGGCGGCTTGCAGGAGTCAGTGCATGCCTTTGCGAGCAAGGTCATGCGGCCCATCGGCGCCGAGTTGGACAAGCTGAGCGCTGCGGATGTCATCGCCAAGGGCTCGCGCTTTTGGGAATTCCACCAACAGTTCCAGCAGCTCGGGATCGACGTTGCGGCGCTCTCCGAGTTTTCCCATTCAGACCTTGCGCTCGCGTTCGACGTGTTGTTCGAGGAGCTGGCCTGGGGCGATGCGGGGCTTGCGATCTCCGCCGGTGTATCCCTGCTGCCTCACTACATGGCTGCCAAGTTCGGCAACAGCTTCGTCGCCAAGACGTACCCCGAGCCGCTCATCGGCTGCTGGGCCATCACGGAGCCGGATCGGGGCAGCGATTCTATCGATCCAGGCCTGGACGCCGCACATGCACTGGGAAAACCCAATCGCCCCAACTGCATCGCCCGGATCTCGGACGGCAAGATCGTCATCAATGGACAGAAGTCAGCCTGGGTTTCCAACGGACCCGTGGCGGAACTGTCCGTTTTGTGTTGCGCGGCAGAGACACAGGGCGGATTCGATCCGGCGCGTGGCGCGGTCGGCATCGTGCCCTTGAATGCGCCAGGCGTGTCGCGCGGCACGCCGCTCGAAAAGTTGGGACAACGGCCGCTGCCGCAGGGCGAGATCTTCTTCAACGAAGTGACGCTCGATATCGATCATCTGCTGGTTGCGCCCGAGGACTACAAAAAGGGCGTGTACGCCATTCACGGCGAAGCGAATGCACTCATGGGCGCAGCCTTCGCCGGTTGCGCGCGCGCAGCGTATGAGCTCGCGCTGAACTACGCGCACGAACGCAAGCAGGGCGGCGTGCCCATCATTCGTCATCAGGACGTGCGGCGACGCTTGTTTCATATGGCGCGCAAGGTGGAGATCGCTCGTGCGCTCGCGCGCCGCGTGACGCTCTTCAACATGACAGCGCGAATCCCTGCGTTGCAGGCGGCGATGTTCTCCAAAGTCACCTCGACGCAGTACGCCTTCGAGGTGGCGAGCGATGCTCTGCAACTCTTCGGCGGCAATGGCCTCACCAAGGAGTATCCGATGGAAAAGCTGTTGCGCGATGCGCGCGCGTCCCTCATCGAGGATGGCTGCAATGAATTGATCGCCATCAAAGGCGGCAGTCTGCTGATGGATCTGGAGCGCTTGGCTCCTCTCTAGAGAGTCTTGCGAATACACACGACGTGCTCGAGTGCCCCTCGAGCACGTGCGGGATCGGTGTGCCCTAAAAAGGCTAAAGGTCGACATGAAGCACAACGTTGCCATTGCAGGCGTCGGCATGACGCGATTCGGCAAGCAGCTCGAGCGCAGCCTGTCGAGTCTTGCTCATGAAGCGATTGCCAACGCGCTGGCCGATGCGGGCATCGAGGCGAGAGACGTTCAAGCTGTATGGGCGGGCACTGCTGCCGCGCCGATCGTCACCGGTCAGACGCTCATCGCCGGGCAAGCCATTCTTAGAAGCATGGGGATCGGTCGCATTCCTGTCATCAATGTCGAGAATGCGTGCGCGACCGGCGCGACTGCATTTCACGAGGCGTGCACGGCCGTGAGCCTCGGAGTGCACGACGTCGCCCTAGCATTCGGCGCTGAAAAGATGTTTCACGAGGACAAGTCGAAGGCGTATGCGGTGATCGCGGGCGCCATCGATACGGAGCGGCCCGATGAGTTACTGCAGTTCGTGCGCGAAGTGGCGAGCGTAGAAGATAGTGGAGCATCACGCTCGTTCTTCATGGATATCTATGCGCGCCTCGCGAGCGATTACTCGCGGCACAGCGGCGCCACGGCACGTCACTACGCGCAAGTGTCCGCGAAGAACAGCGTGCACGGCAGCTTGAATCCACTCGCGCAGTTCCACAACGTGCTGAGCGCGGACGAGGTGTTGGCCGCGGCGCGCATTGCGGGCCCGCTCACGTTGACGATGTGTTCGCCACTCGGCGACGGCGCAGCCGCCGCGGTCATCGTCTCGGAACGTTTCGCGAGGCAGTGCGGTATCGACACGACGGTCAAGGTGCGCAGCACTCACCTTGCGAGCGCGTTCGATCCTCAAGATGCCGAGGCGGCGATCACTGCATGGACCGCACAGCGCGCCTACGAGGATGCGGGCATCGCGATTGCGGACATCGACTGCGCCGAAGTGCATGACGCCACCTCGCCCGCCGAGTTGATCTGCTGCGAGGCGCTCGGCTTGTGTGGAGCAGGCGATGGCCCTGACTTCGTGGCGAGCGGTGCAAGCGCGCTGGGTGGCCGGTTACCCGTCAACACGTCGGGCGGACTCGTCCGCAAGGGGCATCCGATCAGCGCCACGGGACTTGCGCAGATCCACGAGCTCACAGAACAACTGCGAGGACGCGCAGGTGCGCGCCAAGTGCACGGCGCCAAGCTGGCCGTCGCGGAGAACGGCGGCGGCTTCCTCGGTCGCGATGCAGCGGCTCTCGTCGTGACGGTGTTGTCCCGATGAGCGCCGTCGCATCGCCACAGCTGCTGACGCCCGTCCAACATCTGCACCGTGCGTTGGAGCGCGGCTGCGACGGCGAGATGTTGACGTTCGTCGATATCGACCGGCGCGGAGAGTTCGTTCGGCAAGGACGGACCTATGCGCAGTTGCTGACGAATGGCCACCGCGTAGCGGCCGCCTTGCGAGAGGCAGGACTCACGGCCGGCGATCGCTTCGCGCTGTTGATGCCGAACGATCCTGAGTTCGTCGATGCCATGATCGGATCGGAGATCGCCTCCACGGTCTTCGTGCCCATCGATCCACGCACCAAGGGCGACTTGCTCGCGTACATGTTGGCATTCATCGGCTGTCGCGGTGTCATCGTGTCCCGCTCGGCGCTGAACGCGTTGCTCGAGATCCTGGATCGCACGCCTTTCCTCGAATGGATCTGGGTGCTCGGTGAAGGCGCGACGCCTACGCACGATCGTGTGCGTATCCGCACACTCGAGTCGGCGCTCGCGGCGGCCGGGGCAGCGCCCGAGTGGTCCGGCGCCGATCTGCAGAGGCCCATGCAATTTCTCTTCACATCGGGCACCACGGGTACACCCAAGGCGATGCTCGCGCCCTACGCTCGCTTTGCGACCATCGCGACGTTCGGGCCGCTCGTACAAATGCGGCCGGACGAGAAGCTCTACACCGGTTTGTCGCTCACGCATGCCAACGCACAGATGGTGACGCTGGGCAACGCGCTTTCGATGGCTTTGCCGGTCGTCATCAGTCGCAGGTTTTCCAAATCCAGACTCTGGGAACTGCTGACCCGGTTCGAGTGCACCTTCTTCAATCTGCTCGGTGGTATGACGGTCGCCGTGTTCGCAGAGCCAGCTTCCCCATTTGAGCGGGCACATAAAGTTCGCACGGTGCTGAGTGCCGGCATGCCCGCTCGCATGTGGCGCGCTTTCGAAGAGCGCTTCGGCGTGAGCGTGTGCGAGTTCTACGGTGCAGCTGAGGGCGGCCTCGCCATCAACCCGCCCGGTGCTGGGCCGGTGGGCTCGGTCGGCAAACCACCGCCCAGCTGGCTCTGCGTCATTCGCGATGAAACCGACAGTGAAGTGCCCGACGGCACGCTCGGCGAAATCACCTTTCGCCCAGAGCAGGGGGACGCACCGCGCGTTCACTACTACGAGAACGAGGCCGCGTCGCTCGCCAAGACACGCGGCGGCTGGTTTCGTACAGGGGATATCGGATGGAAGGATCGCGAGGGTTGGCTTTATTTTTCGCATCGCGCCGGTGCGGCAATCCGTCGCAATGGCGACTTCATCGATGCGCGGCATGTGGAGACCGTGATCGCCGGTATCGAGGGCGTCGATGACGCGTATGCCTACGGCCTGACCACGGCTGACAGCGCACCGGGCGAGCGCGAGCTCGTCGTCGCCGTCGTGCTGAATCCGGCAGTGATTCGACCGGATCAAATCTTCGAGATGTGCCGGCGAGAGCTGGGCTCAGCGCTGGCGCCCTCGGCCGTCCAAGTCGTTGCTGAAATTCCCAAGACTGCTTCGGAGAAGCCCATCGACAGACAGTTGGTGGAGCTGCTGCGCGGCGGGGTGTGTCAAGTCATGGGTCCGAATGGACCGATCGCGTTAAAGCCTGCGGGAGAGAATCGATGACAGCGCCTGTAGTCGTGTACGGAGCCAGCGGATACACGGGAAAACTGATCGCCTGGCATCTTGCTGAAGCCGGCATTCCATTCATCGCGGCAGGACGCAGCCTCGCGCGCCTCGAGGAACAGATGGCGAGCGTGCCGGAGCTTACGAACGCGCGCTACGAATGCCGTGCGGTGGAGCACGAGCGTAGTGCGCTCATCGAGCTCTGCAAGGGCGCGAAGATTGTCTACAACGTAGTCGGTCCCTTCGCGCAACTGGGTGCACCGGTGGTCGAAGCGGCGCTCGCAACGAATTGCCACTACCTGGACACCACTGGCGAAGCCGATTGGATGCGCCTTGTGCGCGCTCAGTACGGTCAAGCGTTCGCCGCTGCGAAGCTGCTCCTCGCGCCGGCCAGCTCATACATGTGGGCGGCCGGCAATATCGCCGCCGAGATCGCCCTCGAGACGAGCGGCATCGACTCGCTCGACATTCTTTATCTGGCCGACTCCGCGACGAGCGTCGCCTCGACCAAATCATTCATGCGCATGTGCACGCGCACGCAATACTTCCTGGCCAACCACAAGCTGGAAGCGTGGCCCATGGCCACCGCTTACACCGTCGTCTCGCCGGACTCACACCGCGCCTATCGTGCACTGCCGTGGTCGGGTGGCGGTGAGGCGGTGTGGTACGAGCAAGATGCACGCGTGGCCAATTGCGCAACGCTCGTCGCCTTCAAGAATCCCGTGATGTTCGACGCGGTGATCCGCACGCTCGAGGAGTTCGAAGCGAAGTACCGCCATCTGCCCCAGGTCGAGCAAGAGGCCGTGTGCAATCGGTTGGGGGGCGAGCTGACCCAAGCCGAGCCGGCACGCGAGGATCCTGACGTCAATCGTTCCGTCATTTCCTGCATCGGACGCGGCAACGTCTCGGGCGTCCGCGTCGTACTGCGCGGCAACTCGCCATACATCCAAACGGGCCTTCTCGGTGCGGAAGCATGCCGCCGCATCCTCGAGGGGCAGTTGCTCGCGACGGGCTTTCAATCGCCTGCCAAGGCGTTTGGCGCACGCAATCTGATGGCTCTCTGGGCGCAGCACGGCTATCACTGCAGCGAGGCAGAGGCGAATTAGACGGCGCATCGGACGAGAACACGAGCCGCCATCGACACACACACCTGGTAAGCGGCTCTACATCGATTTTTTGGGGAGATACACCATGAAGCACATTCACGACTCGCGTACGGGCAAGACATTTCTGAGAGCTGCCGCAACCGTCGTTGCGTTGACGCCCCTGGTCGCGCTCGGTCAAGCCAACACGAGCAGCGACTCATCGACTGATGGCCTCGAGCTCACGGAAATCGTAGTGACTGCGCAGAAGCGCTCGGAGAATCTACAAGACGTGCCGCTCGCAGTGTCTGCGATCAGCGGCGACTCGCTGAAGTCACGCGGCATCACCGACACATCCAGTCTGATGGGCGCGCTGCCGAGCTTGCAGGTGACGACACCGTACGGCAAGACACAGCCGAACTTCTCCTTGCGCGGTGTTTCGGTCGCGAATGAGTTCTCCACATCCACCGCATCGCCGGCCTCACGC
>CBJNAT010000115.1:0-7388 GCA_966434585.1 uncultured Gammaproteobacteria bacterium
GGTCACGTCCGAGCCGTATCAGATCGGTGGGTCCGGCAGCGGAGTGCAGGCGAACTGATTTCTCCGGAGTCGAGAAGGTCGAGCAGCATTCGGGAGAGTTCGGCGCGGATCGAAGACATGACGTCGGGCCTCCGGAGCGGAAGGGGGCAGATCGGACAGGCAAACTCATCGCCGCCGGTTGATGCTTCATGCCCGAAGGATCGGCCTCGGCCTGAGCGGGGGTGCGATCGCGTTGGCGCTGACACGCTGGTTGCAGGCCGGCTAGCGCTAGGGGTAGGAGGTCCCTGGGCCATTGGGCTCTGGCCAGAGGCGCCTCGCGCGACAATGAGTGCCACTTCTGGCCAGGGCTCAGAGCTCAAAAGCCCAGCGCCCAAGACAACGTACAATCCCGCGTCCCCATAACCATGCCGAGCAGTTCATGATTGCGCGCGCTTCCGCCGCACCGGTCCATCTGTCCCGCCACCCCGCCGAGCAGTCCCCCAGCAGATTGCTGATCGCGACGCTCGGCGTCGTGTTCGGCGACATCGGCACCAGTCCGCTGTACGCGCTGCGCACATGCTTCAGCGAGCACACGGGCGTCGGCGTCAGTCCGAGTACGGTGCTTGGCCTGCTCTCGCTGATCCTCTGGTCGCTGATCCTCGTGATCTCGGTGAAATACGTGGGGGTCATGCTACGCGCGGACAACCGTGGCGAAGGTGGCGTGTTGTCGCTGAGCACGCTGTTATCCAGCGCGAGCCGCAACTGGCGAGTGTGGAGTCCGGTGGGCGCAGTGGGGCTCTTCGGCGCAGCACTGTTCTTCGGCGATGGGCTCATCACGCCCGCCGTGTCGGTCTTGAGCGCGGTCGAGGGGCTCGCCATTGCCGCACCCGATCTGCATCGCTTCGTGCTCCCGGGCGCGGTGGCGATCCTCACGACGTTGTTCGTGGTGCAACGCCGCGGCACGGGCGCAATGGGCCAACTGTTCGGGCCTGTGACGCTGCTCTGGTTCATCACCCTTGGCTTGCTCGGCCTCTCCTGGGTCGTGCGCAATCCGCAGGTGCTCGCCGCGATCAATCCTATGCATGCGGCGCAATTCCTGTTCACGAACGGCGCAGCCGGATTCATCGTGCTCGCGTCCGTGTTCCTCTCCGTCACGGGCGGCGAGGCGCTGTATGCGGACATGGGTCACTTCGGGCGCCCACCGATTCGGCGGGCGTGGTTCATGATCGTGCTGCCGGCATTGACGCTGAACTACTTCGGCCAAGGAGCGCTATTGCTCGCCGACCCCACAGCGGTGCGCAACCCCTTCTACCTCATGGCGCCCACTTGGCTGCTGCCCCCACTCATCGTGCTCGCGTCCGCGGCCACTGTCGTCGCGTCGCAAGCGGTCATCTCGGGCGTGTTTTCCATCACTCGCCAGGCATTGAACCTCGGCTATCTGCCACGCCTGCGCATCGTGCATTCCTCGGAACACGAGATCGCGCAAGTTTACGTGCCCGTCGTGAACTGGATGCTGTTCGTCGGCGTGCTCGGGCTCGTGCTCGCGTTCCGCAACTCCGATGCACTCGCCGGCGCGTACGGCATCGCGATCTCCAGCACGATGCTGATCGACAGCGTACTCGTCATCATGCTGATCTCGATCAAGCGCTGGCCGTACTCGCGCGTGCTCGTCGCCATCATGGTGCCCATCTTCCTGATAGAGCTCGCGTTCTTCTGTTCCAACATGCTGCACTTCGATGACGGCGGCTGGCTGCCAGTCGGTGCGGCAGCCGTGATTTACCTCTTGATGTCCACGTGGCACGAAGGTCGTCGCACGTTGAACTGGCTGATTGCGAAAGAGCAGGTGCCGACGCGCGACTTTCTAGCTGAGCTCGAGAAGCACGAGCCGGTCCGCGTGCCGGGCACGGCCGTGTACATGGCCTCGGAAGCGAGCGGCATTCCACGCCCGTTGATGCATAACCTGCGCTTCAATCGCGTACTGCACGAGCGCATCGTCTTGCTGACGTTCGTGCAACCCGAAGTACCGTTCGTGCCGCCGGAGGAACGCGTCGAGACGCAGTCGATCACGCCGGGCATCGAACGCATCGTGGCGCGCTATGGCTACATGGAGACGCCGAGCGTCATTGCAGCTCTACGTGCTGCCGACGAGCAAGGCGTCGCCTATAAACCGGAAGAGACGGTGTACGTCGTCGGCCGCGAAAACCCGGTGCTCGCACGCGGCTCTGGCATGCCGATGTGGCGCAAGCGTCTATTCGCGCTGATGAGCCGCAACAGCCAGCTCGCATCGATCCACTACAACCTGCCGACTCATCGCGTGCTGGAGATTGGGACGCAGTTGAAGTTCTAGGCGGTCGGCTAGTCGGCTAGCCAGAGATGTTCCTTTTCTTCGATCTGCTCTGGCTAGCGGACTAGCCGACTGACTAGCTAGCCAGCTGACCTCACTTCCATCCCAACGCCTCCACCATCACGTGATAGATCGCGTTCTGTTCGAGCGTGCCGCGCAATAGATAGGCGCCGGGGCCTTGGCCATAAATCGTCACGTCTTCGCCGCCGTGCGTTTCTGAAGAGAGCGGCACGGTGGCCTCTTGCACATAACCGGGTGCGGTGGTGTCGACATGGCGCAGGTCCGGTCGCGGCGCGTTGCCCGGATACTCCGCGGCAACAGCACGCTCTTCGCTCGTGAACTCGCGGCGCTGGCCATTGCCCGTCCAGCCGGGACCGTTCGCGTAGGACAACGTCGTGTAGGGCAGGCCCAATCGGTCCTTCGCGTAATCGCCGTCGACTTTGCCGAGGATGGGATTACCACGCGAGGCATAGCCGGCGATCGTCAACGTATGACTGTGATCTGCAGTGACGATGATCAATGTATCGCGATCGCTCGTGAGCTCGCGCGCCGTTGTCACGGCTTGCGCCATGGCGATCGTTTCGTTGAGAGCGCGATAGGCGTTGCCGGCGTGATGGGCGTGATCGATGCGCCCACCTTCCACCATCAAATAGAAGCCCTTTTTGTTCTTGGCTAACAATCGAATCGCCGTCGCCGTCATTTGTGCGAGCGATGGCTCGCCACCGACGTCCACACGCCGCTCCGTTTCGTAGCGCATGTGTGAACGCTCGAAGAGCCCCAGCAGATGTTGTGTCTTCGCGATGTCGATCGCATCGAACTGCTGCTGATTCCAGACGTAAGCGGCGCCCGCATAGTGCTGCAACCACTCGGCCGTGAGATCGCGACCATCCTTGCGGGCACCCCGTTGCTGTGGATATTCAGGGTCGGCGCTCGAGCTCGGCAGGAAGTGACTGCGACCGCCCCCGAGGACTACTTCGAGACCATTGCCGAACGGAAACTCGAGTAGTTGTCGCGCGATGTCTTTCACCGTCGCGCCCGCAGGCAACTCTTTGTCCGACTCCCAATCGCGATGGGCCACGTGCGCGTAATTGGCGGCTGGGGTTGCGTGAGTCACGCGCGCAGTCGTCACAACGCCCGTGGAGAGCCCTCGCTCTTCGGCGCGTTCGAGGATCGTGCGCAAACTCTTGGCAGCCGTGGCCTCGGCGTCAGCGACGTCGGTTGCGAGCGTCTGATCGACCGAAATCGCGAGATCATTCGCCTTCACACCGGTGACCATCGCCGTCGCCGTCGGAGCCGAGTCGGGCGTCTGTTGATTGACGCTTGCGGTTACCGAATGGGCGAGATAGTCGAAGCGCTCGAAGCTCAGGCGGTTGCCTTCGCCATCCGCACCGCGCTGCTGACCTTCGAGAATGCGCGCGGCGGTCACGGTCGAGTTGCCCATGCCGTCGCCGATGAACAGGATCACGTTCTTCGCGCGACCGGTATTGGGCTTCACGCGCTTGTTAGCGGTGATGGCCGCTTTACCGGCATCGAACCAGCCGGAGGGGGTGCTGGGGGTGGAGTCGGCGTGGGCGGTCACGGCGAGCAGAGCCGCGAAGCACAGGGTGAGGCGCATGGCTGTGGTTTGAGGCGTGAGGCGTGAGGCGTGAGGCGTGAGGCGTGAGGCGTGAGGCGTGAGCAGGAAAACACTTCTGACCTCAAGCCTCAAGCCTCACCCCGCCTCCACCCTTGGCCCCGCCACAAAGAAAGCATGCGCCAGCCCAATGAACGCCGGTAGCTCGCTGCGAATCACATACGTCGGCACGGCCGCGAGATAGTCGCTGTAGCGACCCTTGTCATCGAAGCGATCGCGGAACGGCGAATCGACGAAAAAGCGTCCGAGCTTCGGCACGATGCCGCCGCCGATGTACACACCGCCGAGCGCACCGAGTGTCAGCACGAGATTGCCGGCGACGGTGCCCAGCATCGCGCACATCATGTCGAGCGCTTCGCGGCAGAGCCGATCGGTGCCTTGAATCGCGCGCTGCGTGATCTGGGGCGGCTCCAGGGATTCGGGCACCTTGCCCTCGAGCGCACACAACGCGCCGTAAAGATTGACCAACCCCGGACCGGAGATCACGCGCTCGGCGGAGACATGTGTGAAGCGGTAATGCAGATGCGCAAGCACCGCGGCTTCACGTTCGTTCATCGCCGGCATGGTCGAGTGTCCTCCTTCACCTTGCAGCGGCCACCAGAGGCGCGACGGCCCGGTGCCGATGGGCAACAAGCCCGACACCCCCAAGCCGGTGCCGGGCCCGATCAGCGCGATCGGCGCATCGTTCACTGCCTGACCGAACCCCACCTTTTCGAGCTCGTGCTGCGGCAGATACGGCAGCGACATGGCAAGCGCTGTGAAATCGTTCATCGCGAACAGCCGCTGCAGACCGAGCTGCTCCCGCGTCGCCTGCAAAGAAAAATGCCAGACGTGATTGGTCATCGCGATGAGATCGCCCGTGATCGGCCCGGCGATGGCGAATGCGGCTTCGGTCGGCCGCGGATGCTTGTGATGCAACGTGGCGAGGTAGTGAGTCGCCGCGGCGGCGGGACTTGCGAAGTCGGCGCAATGCAGAACCTGCGCGTCGACGATGCTAGTGCCACGATAGATTGCGAAGCGCGCGTTCGTGCCGCCGATATCGGCGATCAGCCGGGCCGTCTGCGATTCAGGGAGCCCAGTAGACATCCACCGCCACCGTTTTTTGCTGCAACAACGCTCGGATGGGCATTTCGTTGCTCGAGGTGCCCTCTTTGGCCCGCTGCCACACGGCCCATTTCTCCTCGCCTTCGATGTGCAGAATGATCCGCTGCGCATCGAGCAAGGCGGCGAGATTGAGCGAGATGCGCGCATGCGGCGCCGTCAACGAATTCATGGCGACGCACGCAGGTTTCGCGTTCGGATCGAGCGCACGCGCGAGACCCAGGGAACCCGGAAAGAGCGACGCGAAATGGCCGTCGTTGCCCATGCCGAGCACGACCACATCGTACGGCCGTGGCACACGGCTCAAGGCACGCCAGGCCCACTCGATACCTGCTTCCGGGGATGCGGCCGGATTCTTGAGCCCCACCCAATGCGCGGCCTGGGCCTTGCCCTGCAGAAAGTGCTCGCGCACGAGCCGTTCGTTGCTGTCGCCGCTCGTCGACTCGACCCAGCGCTCATCGGCGAGTGTGACCCACACCTTGTCCCACGTGACAGGTTCCTCGCGCAACAATTCGAAGAACTGGACTGGCGTGCGCCCACCCGAGAGCACGAGACTAGCAACATCGCGCACCGACACGGCTTCGTTCAGATCGGTGCGGATCTCCGCAGCTAGCGTGGATGCCACCGTATTGCGGTTCGGGAAGCGGTGCTCGTGAACGTGCCGATAGTGTGTGTGCGTCGTCATGCAATGTGTCCGGCGTGCTTGCCCCAACAGAAGCTCATTCGCTTCATACCTCGCCGTGCCAGCTGAAGCCATCGCGGCTCACCAGCGTGCTGGCTGCCGTCGGCCCCCAGCTACCCGCCATGTACGGCTTCGGCCGGTGATCGTGCTCCTCCCAACCGGCACGGATGGGATCGATCCAGCGCCAGGCGGCATCCAGTTCGTCGCGGCGCATGAACAACGTCAGATTGCCGCGCACGATGTCCATCAGCAAACGCTCGTAGGCGGCCAATGGCTGCACCTTGAAGGCGGTATCGAAGTCCAGGCAGAGATCGACCGGTTTCAGAATCATCCCTTCGCCCGGACTCTTCGCAAGCACCTGCAGCAGGATGCTTTCGTCCGGTTGCAGTCGGATGATGAGGCGATTGGGCGGCGTATCGGCCGGCGACTTGAATACCGAGTACGGCACGTCCTCGAACGTGAGGACCACTTCGGAAACGGTGTCCTGCAGCCGCTTGCCCGTACGCAAGTAGAAGGGCACGCCCGCCCACCGCCAGCTATCGATATGCGCCTTCAATGCGACGAACGTCTCGGTGGTGCTGTCCTTCGGCACCTTCTCCTCTTCGACGTACCCTGGCACGGCCTGCCCGTTGACCATGCCTGGCTTGTATTGGCCGCGCACTGTGTTGACCAGCACATCGCGCCCCGCGATGGGGCGCAGTGCCTGCAGCACCTTCAGCTTCTCGTCGCGGACTGCATCGGCCGCTCCGCTCACGGGCGGTTCCATGGCGAGAATGCACAGCAGCTGCAGCAAGTGGCTCTGGACCATATCGCGTAAGGCGCCGGTCCTATCGTAGAAGTCACCGCGACGTTCGATCCCCAGCCGCTCGGCGACAGTGATCTGCACATTGCGAACGCGGCCGCGACGCCAGAGCGGCTCGAACAGGGTATTGCCGAAGCGCAGTGCCAGCAGGTTCTGCACCGTTTCTTTGCCCAGGTAGTGATCGATCCGATAGACCTGCGACTCGGTGAAAATCTTGCCGACGAGATCGTTGATTGCCGCCGCCGACTGCCCGTCATAGCCGAGCGGTTTCTCCAGCACGACACGACTCAACGCCGTTGCAAGACCGAAGCGGCCGATGCCTGCACAGATCGACTCGAATAGATCCGGAGCGGTGGAAAGGAAGAAGACGCGCACGAATGCCTCGCGGCCTGCGAGCTTGCCTTGCAGCTTCTCCATGTCTTGAGAGGACGTGGCGTCGATGGAGACGTAGTCGAGATGCTCGGAGAACGTCTGCCACGTGGCTTCGCTGAATTCCTCGGCGATGTACTTCCGACAGCTTTCTTTGGCGCGCTCCACGTAGTGCTCGCGAGTGAAATCGCTGCGCGCCACGCCAATGATCCGCGCGGCGGGCGCAAGTTGTTTCGCACCGAACCGGCGATAGAGGGCTGGCAACAACTTGCGCATCGCGAGATCGCCAGTGCCGCCGAACAAAATGAGATCGAACTCGGGCAATGCTTGCATCGCAAGACCTCGAGCGCTGCTAAGAGCTCAAGTGGTGTATTTGTTGCACCGGGAGAGGCCGCATGACGCGGTTCTAAGCAGGTGAGCCGCATGGGGCCGCAGCTTGCCGGCTCCGTCTGTTGCTGGCGGCATTCTAACCATCGCT